>DATFAW010000053.1:0-8388 GCA_035254165.1 Paludibacter sp. | reverse complement strand
GAGAAAGTGGACAAAACTTTACGCGACTATCGCAAAAAAGCGAATATTCCCGGCTTTCGCCCAGGCATGGTGCCAGTGGGTTTAGTAAAAAAGATGTACGGTAAAGCTGTTTTGGCTGAAGAAATCAACAAACTGGTTTCGGACAACCTATACAATTTTATTCATGAAAACAAAGTGAATATTCTTGGCGAACCGCTTCCTAACGAAACTGAACAAAAAACAATTGACTTCGACACACAAGAAGAATTCGAATTTGTTTTTGATTTGGGTATTGCTCCTGAATTTGAAGTGGAACTGACAAAAAAAGATAAAGTAAAATTCTACACTATCGCCGTAAGCGATGAAATGGTTGATAACCAGGTAAAATCATATACCGGACGCTATGGTAAATACGTTCAGGAAGAAGTGGTAGAAGAAAAAGATATGTTGAAAGGCGAATTGCTCGAAATGGCAGACGGCAAAGTAAACGAGTCGGGAATTAAAGTTCAAGATGCGACCCTTACTGCTGCTTACATGAAAGACGATGCTCAAAAAGCACTTTTCGTTGGAGCAAAAAAAGGCGACGTAATCACATTCAACCCTGCTAAAGCTTTCGAAAGCGAAGCCGAAATCAGCTCATTATTAAAAATCTCGAAAGATGCTGCAAAAGCAATCGATGCTGATTTCCAATTGAAAATCGAAAGCATTACCCGTTACCACGAATCTGAGATCAACCAGGAACTGTTTGACAAAGTTTATGGCGAAGGCGTTGTAAGCAGCGAAGAAGAATTCCGTGCTAAAATAAAAGAAAACATTCAGGAAAACCTGACCGGCGATAGCGAATACAAATTCGGTGTTGATGCACAGGAAATGTTGGTTGCTAAATACAACAACCTGGCTTTTCCCGATGCGTTTCTGAAACGTTGGGTATTATCATCAAACGAAAATGTAACTGCAGAAAAGCTGGAAGAAGATTATCCCAAGATGATTGCCGACCTTACATGGCACTTGATTAAAGACAAATTGGCTAAAGCCAGTGACATAAAAGTAGAAACAACAGACGTTGAAGAATTTGCCAAGAAAATGGCTAAAGCTCAATTCGCACAATATGGAATGATTGGCATGGATGATGAAATCATTGCCAACTACGCGAAAGACATGATGAAAAAAGAAGAAACTCTGAAAAACATCGTTGACAAAGTAGCTGATGAGAAAGTATTTGCAGCTGTAAAAGCAACTGTAGCACTTGACAACAAAGAAGTTTCTATCGAAGAATTCAACAAAATGTTTGAAGCAAAATAATTGTCCAAAACAATTATTCTCACACATTTTGCCGAAAAGGCTTTTAACCGCGAAAAAATCAAACAAAATAGTTATATCTTTGTTTCTTTTTTGAGATTGGTTAAAAGCCTTTTTCAATTATGTATCCACGTTGAGTTGGCTTTCCAATTATTTGCCGGGTTGATTATTCTTTCAAGCCTTAAGCCGTTCCACAGCAGATAAACTTTATAAACTTTCAAACTCATATAATTATGAACAACAACGATTTTCGCAGTTATGCGACCAAACATCTTGGCATGAATGGCTTGGCTTTGGATAAATATGCCGACATTACCAGTAATTATATTTCACCTTCAATCCTTGAAGAACGTCAGTTGAATGTAACACAAATGGATGTTTTTTCCCGCTTGATGATGGATCGTATCATTTTTCTGGGCACTCAGGTAGACGACTATACTGCCAATGTTATTCAGGCACAATTACTTTACCTGGATTCTGCTGATCCCGGCAAAGACATCTCGATATACCTGAACACTCCCGGTGGATCGGTTTATGCAGGACTCGGAATTTATGATACCATGCAGTTTATCAGCTCGGATGTAGCAACTATCTGTACAGGAATGGCTGCTTCGATGGGAGCTGTGTTGTTGGTAGCCGGCGCACAAGGCAAACGTTCTGCGTTGAAACATTCGCGCGTAATGATTCACCAGCCAATGGGAGGTGCACAAGGGCAAGCTTCGGATATCGAAATCACGGCCCGCGAAATTCAAAAAATGAAGAAAGAACTATATACTATCATCGCAGACCATTCAAACAATCCATACGAACGCATCGAGAAAGATTCGGATCGTGACTACTGGATGACTTCAGCAGAAGCTCTTGAATACGGAATGATTGACAAAGTGTTATTCAACGAGAAGAAAAAATAACCTTCCGGGATAATTGATTCCCGATATTCGGTCCCTCCGGTCACGACATTTAATATTATATTGTACAATAAAATTAGAGAGACAAGGCTTGCCTTGTCTCTACCAGCAATCATAAAAATGGCTAAAAATACCAAACATTGCAGCTTTTGCGGACGACCAGAATCGCAGGTGGATTTTTTCATCATGGGACAGGATAACGCGCACATCTGCAACGAATGCGCTGTGCAAGCGGCTGAAATTGTAAAAGAGAACGCAAGCAAAAAATCAAATTTGCCAAATCTTCAAAAAGAAGAACTTCCGAAACCAACTGAAATAAAAGAATACCTTGACCAGTATGTGATTGGACAGGAAGAGGCTAAAAAATATCTTTCGGTAGCAGTATATAATCACTACAAACGATTGATGCAAGAGAAAAACGGTGATGATGTGGAGATCGAAAAATCGAACATTATTATGGTGGGCTATACCGGGACAGGTAAAACACTTTTGGCTAAAACAATTGCTAAGAAACTGCACGTGCCGTTTACCATTGTTGATGCAACTGTATTGACCGAAGCCGGCTACGTGGGAGAAGACATCGAAAGCATCCTGACCCGTTTGCTACAAGTGGCCGACTACGATGTAAAAGCAGCTGAACGCGGGATTGTATTTATCGACGAAATAGATAAAATTGCACGCAAAAGTGATAACCCAAGCATTACCCGCGACGTAAGTGGTGAGGGCGTTCAACAAGGCTTGTTGAAACTGCTCGAAGGTGCTGTAGTAAATGTTCCACCACAAGGTGGACGCAAACACCCCGATCAGAAAATGATTGCGGTAAACACACAAAACATCTTGTTTGTTTGCGGTGGAGCTTTCGACGGTATTGAAAAGAAAATTGCTTCGCGCCTGAACACACGTGTTGTGGGTTACAATGCAGCTAAAGATAGCGAACACGTAGACAAGCACAACCTGCTTCAGTATATCGCTCCACAAGACTTAAAGTCTTTCGGATTGATTCCCGAAATCATTGGCCGCTTGCCTATTTTGACTTATCTCGAACCATTAGACAGAAGTGCATTGAGACGAATTCTGACCGAACCCAGAAACTCAATTATCAAACAATACACTAAGCTGTTCAGCATGGATGACATTGAATTGAACTTCGACGAAGATGTATTGGAATACATTGTGGACAAAGCTATTGAATTTAAACTTGGCGCACGCGGACTGCGGTCGATAACCGAAACGATTATGATGGACGAAATGTATGAAATGCCTTCGAAAAACGAGAAGAAATTGACCATCCAGTTGCTTTATGCTCAAAGTAAGATTGAAAAGACCAACATTAATCGATTAAAGATTGCATAACCAAAGAATTCCAACACACTAGAATTCTGCCGAATACCAACTATTATCAGGGCATTGACTATGTAAATTAGTTAATGTCCTGATTTTTTTTTCAAAACATGTTGTATATTTAAAACATGTTTCTATTTTTGCTTGACAAAAGTAAAGTTGCGGTCATAAAATATTAGCATTTGTTTGCAATAAACAATAAAAAAACATTTTAATCCGTGCTTGTATATCGACAATAAATACTACTTTCGCATTCATTTTTTACACAAGATACTGATATGGCTAAACTATCTGCATTAACTTCGCAGTTGAAAGAGAACTTCGGTTTCGATAATTTCAAGGGGAATCAGGAAGCGATTATTCAGAACGTGCTTGATGGCAAAGACACTTTTGTGTTAATGCCAACTGGTGGAGGAAAGTCATTGTGTTATCAACTCCCATCGTTGATGATGGAAGGAACAGCTATTGTTATTTCGCCGCTTATCGCATTGATGAAAAATCAGGTAGACGCCATGAGAAACTTTAGCGAGGAAGATGGTATAGCTCACTTTATCAACTCTTCTTTAACCAAACAAGCAATTGACCAGGTAAAAGGTGATATCTTATCAGGTAAAACAAAATTATTATATGTTGCACCCGAGTCGCTGACAAAAGAGGAAAATATTGAGTTTCTGAAACAACTTAAAATTTCTTTTTACGCGATAGACGAAGCGCACTGTATCTCGGAATGGGGACATGACTTCCGCCCTGAGTACCGCCGGATACGTCCGATTATTAATGAGATTGGTGCAGCACCACTTATTGCCCTGACGGCAACGGCAACGCCCAAAGTGCAACATGATATTCAGAAAAACTTAGGTATGCTGAACGCATCGGTTTTTAAATCGTCGTTTAACCGTGCCAATTTATATTACGAAGTCCGCCCAAAAACGAATAGTGTAGATAAAGACATTATCAAATATATTCGTTCGCAGGCCGGCAAATCGGGTATTATTTACTGCCTGAGCCGTAAAAAAGTAGAGGAACTATCCGAAACGCTTCGCATGAATGGCATATCCGTGCTTCCATATCATGCGGGAATGGATTCGGGCGTGAGAAGTCACAACCAGGATAGTTTTTTGATGGAAAAAGTAGAAGTTATTGTGGCAACAATAGCTTTTGGAATGGGGATAGATAAACCCGATGTCCGCTACGTATTGCATTACGACATGCCTAAAAGCCTGGAAGGATACTACCAGGAAACGGGACGTGGCGGTCGTGATGGGGGCGAAGGCCAATGTATCGCCTTTTATGCTTATAAAGATTTAGAGAAACTACGCAAATTTATGCAAGGCAAACCCGTTGCCGAGCAGGAAATTGGCAATCAATTATTATTGGAAACCCAAGCTTACGCTGAATCCTCCGTTTGTCGACGCAAACTGCTGCTTCATTATTTTGGAGAAGAGTACATGGAAGAGAACTGCGGATGCTGCGATAACTGTATGAAACCACGTAAATTTATAGAAGGACAAGAATTATTGTCGCTTGTTTTAGAGACTATTTTATTAGTAAAAGAGAAATTCAAAGCTGAACACATCGTTGATATTTTAAAAGGAAATGAAACATCCGATGTAAAATCATATCAACACGATGAGCTGGAGAACTTTGGTTCCGCTTCCGACGAAGATGAACGATTGCTTCACGCGGTAATCCGCCAGGCTATGATTGCCGGATTTATTACGAAAGATATTGAAAACTACGGCTTACTGAAAGTTACTCCTACCGGAAAAACATATTTGAAGAAACCCCAGCCATTCCCGATTGTAAAAGACAACGAGTTTGATGATGAGGAAGAAGAAACCAATACCGGAGGAAAAACCGGAGGTGGAACCTGTGCTGCCGATGATGTATTGTTCTCGATACTGAAAGATCTGAGAAAGAAATTATCAAAGAAACTGGAAGTACCGCCATTCGTGATTTTCCAGGATCCATCCCTCGAAGCCATGGCTACCAGTTACCCTATTACACAAGATGAATTGCAAAATATTCCTGGAGTTGGTGCAGGCAAGGCTAAACGCTATGGTGATGAATTCCTGAAAGTGATTAAAGAACACGTACGGGAAAACGAAATAATTCGCCCCGAAGATTTGCGCGTGCGCACCGTGGCTAATAAATCGAAACTGAAAGTATCGATTATTCAGGCTATCGACCGCAAAATAGCGTTGGACGATATCGCTCTTTCAAAAGGATTGGAGATTTCTGAATTGCTCGACGAAATTGAAGCTATCGTTTATTCGGGGACCAAGATCAATATTGATTATTTCTTGACCGAAGTGATGGATCCCGACCATATTGATGAGATTTTCGACTATTTCAATTCGGCCGAAACAGATAAAATAGAGGATGCCCTGAAGGACTTAGGTGAAGACGACTACAGCGAAACGGAAGTGCGGTTGGTACGTATCAAATTTCTCTCAGAAATAGGAAACTAATAACTGCAACAAAAATAGACTTAACCGTCGGAAGAAGCTTTTCTTTCGACGGTTTTTTATGCCTTCCACACACATGTAAGGGTGGATAATTGGGGCGGATCGCCCACGCATGTGGAAGCTCCATCAAGTTACAAAACAGACTATCCACACGCGTGGACGGTAAACCGAAAAGATAGCATCTCCACGCAAGTGAAAGTACTGTATGATTAGTCGGGACGAGACTTTTAGTCGCACTCCAACTATAAATAACCACAATCATAAAAGCCTTGCGAGAACGGGGCTTTATTTTTTTATTCATGAATGACAACCAAATTAAATATCTCACACAACAATTAAGTTAATCAGGATAAAATATTTATCTTTGGGGTCAAAATTAAATAAATTGTCTGAATCAGAGCCAACAATCACCGACCAGAGGAAGGTGATTTGCAGGATAAGGATTGAAATAAAAAAACACTACGAGCTAAAAACGACAAGCTAACACGCAGCTAAAGAATTAAAAAGCGGATAAACCCGAGAATTAAAATAGTATTAAAAGCGGAAGCCGAAAAGCTTATGAGTAGGCAAAAAAATTAATCATCATTATTTATGAAGCTAAATCACCTATTATTAACAGCATGTATGACATTACTTTTGTTTGCCTGTAAAAATGAAATTGATCTGCAAAGAGAACAAATTACCGTGAAGTTGACTCCGGCATTTATTAGTTTAAATCAGGATACAGATGTTCCTATGAATGTAAAAGGCAATATGGCGAAAATGTCTGTCGACCCCAATCAAGCAATATACGCCATACAAGTATATGAAAATGATTCAGCTTATTACTATGGTGTTTTTGACAAAGTAGACAGTATGAAAATTGCAATGACAACAGGCAAGACCTATCGTTTTAAAGTCACAACATACAAAGTAGGGACTGGGGGCGGACTGAAACAAGACGTTCAGACGGATGGTAAATACTTCTACTTACCCAATAAAACACTTTTAGGAAATAAATTTATAAAAGGGAATGCACTTAAAGACATTAATTTTATTTCCAGCGCTAAACTTACCACTACTTCTGTGAAGGACTATCCTGAAATTGACGCATTCTATTGCGACAAAACAGTTACTGTAGAAAAAGGCTTAGCCAATATAGATTTCAGTTTGCTACGAATGGCATTTGGCGTAACCTATACTGTCGATGGCCTGACTAATGGGAAACTCTATATTATTATGGGGAACGATACAACGACATTGACAAGTTCAGTTATTAGAGATACAACCACATTGACAACTTTATCTCCTTCAGCCACTTCCATCCGGTTATTCAACGCTACAAATAAAGATTTTCTTTCGATATTCAACAATGCTAACACCTACGCTGACTCAATACTTGTAAAAGTTCAATGGGTTGGTTCAAATGGTACAATTCTGAATACTCAGGGTAAATATAAATTCACTCGCAATTATAAAAAAACCATCAATATTCAATTAAATACAACAAACTTGAACCTTAATTTTGAGGATTGGAATACAGCTACAGTTACAGATATTGATGGTAATGTGTATAAAACCGTTACAATAGGAAATCAAACATGGATGGCCGAGAACCTGAAAACTACAAGATACAATGATGGTACCCCGATTCCATTAGTGACAGTTCAAACCACTTGGGCAAATTTATCAACACCCGCTTATTGCTGGTATAATAATGACTCCATAAAATATAAAAGAACAACCTATGGCACTTTTTACAATTGGTATGCAGTAAACACGGGTAAATTAGCTCCTAGAGGATGGCATATTCCGACAGATGAGGAGTGGACAACGCTTACGTCATTTTTGGGTGGAAGTGATATTGCCGGTGGAAAATTAAAAGAAACAGGTCTGAACAATTGGGTGTCGCCTAATATCGGCGCCACTAATGAAACCTACTTTAATGCCCTTCCATGCGGTAATCGTGCCAATAACGATGGTACTTTCCAGCTGACTGGCACAGGTGCTTTTTGGTGGACATCGACTGACATTAATGGTTATTCCTCCTATTTCAGAAGTGTCGGCTATAGTTCTACCGGTATTGGCAGAAGTGGAACTCCAAGAATAAATGGATTATCTGTACGCTGTATCAAGGATTAAGAAATTTGTGTATGCTTCTATCCGTTGGTTGAGCTTGTTTACAAAGTCTACATAGGGTGCTTCGCCGTTTATAATTATCAGGGCGTTTATTTTGGTTACCAGGGTTCTGTACGCTTCGTCCACATCAATGCGAACTTTTTTTATCCGCAGATGGGTCTTTTCACCTGCTTCATCGTAACGATGCTTCTGCGTGGCAATAAAATTAGTTTTGATCAACTTCCAACTCATCTACCCATTCGCCAAATCTTGCAGCAGTCACATCAGTTGCATAC
>DATFAW010000052.1:0-9631 GCA_035254165.1 Paludibacter sp. | reverse complement strand
CACAATTCCCACAATTCCCATACCGGCAAGCGTCCAAAGTGCAGCTGCCAGCGAAACTAAAGTAGATAACGTGCCAACAATAATCATTGGTAAAAACATGATGGGCAGCACTATCAAAAAACTTTTATAGGTAGTTCCCTGATAATTCATCACACTTGGTTTCGAGAGATCCACCCGCTTTGTATTATAGGTTGTCAAAAACATCAGCAGGTAAATATTCACACCCACATTAAATATAAATGCCGCCAAATGCAAATACACTATTTTCATTCCAAAGAAAAAATATGGAGTTGTGAGCACAAAACAGAGAATATTAAACGCAACCATTAGATAATAATTAGCATTCATATAAGTTCGTACAGGAATGTTCCGGGTCATCAAACAATCGAAATGCGAACTATCCCAACTGATAAACCATTGGCCAAACATCAACATGAGTAGCCCAGTCATAAACATGGCTACAAAAAACAACATGCTGGGCATCTGAGCATAAGTATTGCCTCTGTAAAACATTAAGCCGTAAAGCATGAAAATACCGGACATATACAATAAACTTTTTGTCCGTTTATGTCTAAGAATTAACTTTAGCTCAAGCCCGATAAGCTCCCCTATTGAACCAAATCGATTCAGGAAAGATAAATCGGCAGTAGCAGTTGTTTCACTCTTGAGTTTGCTATTAAATTTCTCCGGATAATAGTTTTGTGAGAAAAACCACCTGTTTAGTGAATAGGCTGCACCAACAAAAAGTAATGGTACAATCAAGCCATAGGTTTTCAACACAATAAAGTTATAAAGTGATTTGGAGATATCAAAGAGCGAAAATATTTTAAAATATTCGAGTGCCGCAATACCTGCCAGAACAAGAATTACAGCTAAAAATGAAACTAAACCGGAGCCAAACTTACGTTTCAGAAAAGCGGCAGTCAACGAATTGAACCAAATCAAAAAAACAAAACTCAGCACAAACCGTAACGCCACCGAAACACTGTAATACCCGGTTACCGACTTAATGGCAAAAGGTACAACCACCAACAACAAAAAGTAATTGACCGGACTGGCAAGTGGCTTAAGCAGCAAGAAATTAACTAACTTCGACCGCTTGATGGGCAGCACCTGATACGGAGGCAAATTCAGCGTATTCAATTGCTGCATAAAAAAACGAAGAGCCAATCCAATGAGCATGATATACAACATGGCTCCATCAAATAGCTCCATCGGATTTAGCTTGTTATTAGCTTTCTCGAGTATTTCATTCAACGAAAAACCCAGGAATAACAAAACTACCGCCATGTAAACCGCAAAGAAACCCAACATTATACTTACTGCCAGATTTTTGTAGTAACCTTGCGCCCGATAGCCTTTTTTCCATTCTTGCGTAATTAAGTTCAGTACCAACATAAATTTTGTATTTGTTATATTTTACGCCGTAAAGATATAAAAATTATTGCACAGCAAGTATATTTTATCGAAAAACAATAATCTATTTTTCTTCTTCTTTATACCAACCGGCATACATGGCGTAATTATGCGCAATTTTCCGGTTCATTTCGTTGGTTTGCTCCGGCTCTACATTCTTCACAAACTTAGCCGGAACACCAGCCCAAAGCGTATACGGCGGAATTTTAGTATTGCTCAACACCAAAGCTCCGGCAGCAACAATTGCACCCTCTCCCACTTCGGCATAATCAAGCAAAATAGCACCCATTCCAATCAAAGCGTAATTATCAATCTTTGCACCATGAACAGTTACATTGTGTCCTATCGAGACATAATCGCCGATCTCCACCGTCGATTTTTGGTACAAAGTATGAAGCACAGAACCATCCTGGATATTCACATGATTACCAATACGAATGGAATTCACGTCACCCCGCAACACGGCATTAAACCACACACTGCAGCCCTCACCCATAATCACATCGCCTACCACCGTGGCGTTTTCAGCTAAAAAACAATTTTCACCCATTTGCGGAACAAAACCCCGCACCGATTTTATTAATGCCATAATCTATTTAATTCATAATTAATAATGCACAATTCATAAATAAGTTGCAAAGATACAGGACTTGAGGGAATATCGGAAGCTGAATGCCGATTTTTTATACCAAAATAAACTATCAACTTTTTACAATAATCGGTTATAGAGTACTTAGGGTCTGCTGAAAAACTAAGTCTGTTTTCACAAGATTAGATTACGGTGCGCTGCACCTTAGACTTATCCGTGAAATAAAATTTCTACAAAGATTTCGCCACTCTGTGGCTTTGCTGCAGGTGCAGCGCATCGTTATATTTGTAGCTATTTATGACAAAAAACAATCAAAGGTGCAGCGCACCGGAATATCTTGTGCAAAGAAATTGAGAAAATACTTACAAAAACCTTGCACATTGAAATGCAAAGTGTGATTGTATTGCATTTGTATATAACAGATTAAAGCTTTTTCAGCGGACCCTAATTACGAATACATCGGGGACTAAAAAAGAAATCGGCCGAATCTCATTAACGAGATTCAGCCGATTTAGCTTATCTATTCGAAATAACGATTAGTCTTTCAATTTTGCTACAATGAACTCACGGTTCAAACGGGCAATATGCGAAATAGAAACGTTTTTAGGACATTCAGCTTCGCAAGCTCCTGTGTTTGTACAGTTACCGAAACCTAGTTCGTCCATTTTAGCCACCATCATTTTAGCACGGTGAGCAGCCTCTACTTTTCCTTGTGGAAGCAATGCCAACTGGCTTACTTTAGCCGCAACGAATAACATAGCCGAACCATTCTTACAAGCAGCAGCACAAGCACCACAACCGATACATGAAGCAGCATCCATAGCTTCGTCGGCATCTACCTTCGAAATTGGAATTGCATTTCCATCAGGGATACCACCTGTATTTACCGATACATAACCACCGGCTTGAATAATTTTGTCGTAAGCACCACGATCAACCATCAAGTCTCTGATAACAGGGAATGCAGCCGAACGCCAAGGTTCAACAGTGATGGTTTGACCATCGCTAAAATTACGCATGTGAAGCTGGCAAGTAGTAATTTCACCGTCCGGTCCGTGTGGATGTCCGTTGATATACATACTACACATACCGCAGATACCTTCGCGGCAGTCGTGATCAAAAGCAATCGGCTCTTTGCGTTCACTTATCAATTCTTCATTAAGCACATCCATCATTTCAAGGAATGAGCTATCGGTGGAAACATTTTCCAATTTATAGGTCTCGAATGCTCCTTTAACTTTCGGACCGGCTTGACGCCAAATTTTAAGCGTTACATTTATACTTTTTTCCATGGGATAATAGTTACAAGTTACAAGTTACGAGTTACAAGTTGTAAGAACTTAAAACAGGGATTGTAACAGTTGTTAGTAATATTAGTTATTTGTTTTTTCAGTACGATCTTTAATAGATTTTATAAGTGAAGAAGTCATTCTAATTATTTCTAATATCAAAACTTGGATATTTTCAGATTTTTCCTTTTCCAAGAAACCTAATTCTTGAGAAATTATAATTTGAGTCTCTAGTTCAGAAGCAGAGCCTAAAGTAATATATAGAAAGTGGATTAATTCCTTATCGGAATGTCTCCCGCAACCTTCGGCAATGTTTGACGGTATTGAAACAGAACATCTTCTTATTTGAGAAATCAGTCCAAATTGTTCAGCTTTAGGAAAATCGTTAGTAATGTTGTAAATTACTTTTACTAACTCAATCCCCTTTTGCCAAACTTTTAATTCTTTATGACTTGTCATATTCACAATCTATTTCAGGTTAATAGAAACTTGGCAAACCTTGTAACTCGTAACCTGTAACTCGTAACTGAATATTACGCTTTATAATTACGTTGTTGACGGTGAACAAACTCATAGTCAAGCGCTTCTTTCAACAATTCTGGCTCTTTTCCTTCGCCGGTAAATTTCCAGCAAGAGGCAAATGAGAAATCCTCGTCGTTACGCAACGCTTCACCTTCCGGAGTCTGATACTCTTCGCGGAAGTGACCACCACACGATTCTTCGCGCATCAACGCGTCGCGTGCCATCAATTCACCAATTTCAATAAAATCAGCCAAACGAAGTGCTTTTTCCAATTCATTGTTCAAATCAACTTCTTTTCCAGGGATATAAACATTGGTCCAGAATTCTTTGCGAACTTCTTTGATCTTTTCCAATGCAGTTTCCAATCCGGCTTTGTTACGACCCATTCCAACAAAATCCCACATAATCAAGCCAAGCTCACGGTGAATAGAATCAACCGATTTATTACCTTTAATGCCCATCAATTTCTTGATTTTGTCGTTCACTTCTTTCTCTGCATGAACAAATTCAGGTAAATCTGTACTCATGCGAGGTACTTGAATCTGATCAGCTAAGTAGTTTTGAATAGTATATGGCAATACAAAATATCCGTCGGCCAACCCTTGCATCAACGCCGAAGCACCTAAGCGGTTAGCACCGTGATCGGAGAAGTTAGCCTCACCAATACAGAAAAGTCCTTTTACCGAAGTTTGCAGTTCATAATCAACCCAGATACCACCCATCGTGTAGTGGATAGCAGGATAAATCATCATCGGAGTATTATATGGATTTTCGTCAACGATTTTTTCGTACATCTGGAAAAGGTTACCATAACGGGCACGAACCACGTTTTCACCAAGGCGATTGATAGCGTCAGAGAAATCAAGGTAAACAGCCAAACCGGTGTTTCCAACTCCATAACCTGCATCGCAACGTTCTTTAGCTGCACGTGAAGCCACGTCGCGAGGAACTAAGTTACCGAAAGCAGGATAACGACGTTCCAAATAGTAATCGCGTTCATCTTCTTTCAAATCAGTTGCTTTTTTCTTTCCTGCGCGGATAGCTTCAGCATCTTCTTTTTTCTTTGGAGTCCAGATACGGCCGTCATTACGAAGCGATTCTGACATCAAAGTCAATTTTGATTGGAATTCTCCGTGAACAGGAATACAAGTAGGGTGAATCTGAGCATAAGCAGGATTTGCAAAGTAAGCTCCCTTTTTATACATCTGAATAGCTGCAGAACCATTAGAAGCCATCGCGTTGGTCGAAAGGAAAAATGCATTTCCGTAACCACCTGTTCCAACAACTACTGCGTGAGCAAAGAAGCGTTCTACTTTTCCAGTTATCAGGTTGCGGGCAATGATACCACGAGCGCGGCCATCAATTACAACCACATCCAACATTTCGTAACGTGAATATAATTTTACAGAACCTTTGCCAATTTGACGGCTTAAAGCTGAATAAGCTCCAAGCAATAATTGTTGTCCTGTTTGTCCTTTAGCATAAAAAGTACGAGAAACCTGCGCTCCACCAAACGAACGGTTATCTAACAAACCTCCGTATTCGCGGGCAAAAGGAACACCTTGAGCCACACATTGGTCGATAATACCATTCGATACTTCAGCCAAACGATACACGTTGGCTTCGCGGGCACGGTAGTCACCACCTTTGATAGTATCGTAGAAAAGACGGTAAACCGAATCACCATCATTTTGGTAGTTTTTTGCAGCATTGATACCACCTTGTGCAGCAATTGAGTGCGCACGGCGAGGTGAATCCTGGATACAAAAGTTTAATACATTGAAGCCCATTTCGGCCATCGATGCTGCAGCCGAAGCTCCAGCCAAACCGGTTCCAACAACAATTACATCAAGGCGACGTTTGTTTGAAGGATTTACCAGTTTCTGTGTAGCTTTATAATTGCTCCATTTTTCCGCCAACGGTCCCGCAGGAATTCTAGCGTCTATTTTAGTTGTTTCTACCGAAGTAGATTCTTCATTCTTTGCCATAATTCAGTTTTCTAATAATATTTTACAATTTACAATTAGCAGCAAGAACCGCAGCCTAATAGATAATACACAGGAATTGACATAAACATCAAAATCACGATAGTTGAAATAATGTTTGAAATACTTTTCACGCGTGGCATCCATGTTTTGTTGTTTAATCCTAAGGATTGTAATGCACTCCAAACACCATGAGTTAAGTGGAACCACAAAGCTACTAACCACACAATGTAAATAGCACAATAAACTTTACTGCTGAAAAGTTGAGCAACATATTCAGCACCCTTTGCTGGTTCAAAATCACCGGTTTTGATGCCGGAAATTTCGGCAAACTGCATTTTAAACCAAAAATTGTACATGTGCAATGCCAGAAAACCGAAAACGATTAGGCCCAAAACCAACATGTTTTGAGATGACCATTCTACACTTTTTTGATTATTCTTTACAGCATAACGCTCTGTTCCACGGGCACGCAAGTTTTGAAACGACAATAACAATGCATACAAAATGTGAACAACGAAACCGGCTGCCAACACCGAAGTGCCAACTAAAGCATACCAGTTGGCTCCCAAAAATCCACAAATTGCATCATATCCTGCAGGCGAAATAATCACCACAATATTCATACAGCTGTGAAACAGTAAAAACAACACGAGGAATACCCCCGAAATACTCATAATAAGCTTTCGCCCAATAGAGGAATCAATTAACCACATAGATTTTTGTTTTAGTTTGTAATATTTAGTAGTTTGACAAGTTAGTTACCTATAAATTAGTAGATTGCAG
The DNA here is from genome assembly GCA_035254165.1 of Paludibacter sp. GTDB lineage: Bacteria > Bacteroidota > Bacteroidia > Bacteroidales > Paludibacteraceae > Paludibacter. The sequence continues at coordinate 3,044 of DATFAW010000052.1, read as the reverse complement.
AAAGGTTCATTTTTTTCGCAAAGTTCCACAAAATTAGTGTTTTGATTTCGATAATGCAAGCAATTACGGAAATAATTCTTTAATAGTTTATCGGCTATAAATTACGGGCTTCCATCAACCTAAAGTCAGGAACCTTCGATCTTTACAAACCTGGTAAATAAGTAACTGTCAATTACTCCACCACTTCACCGATAAGCGCCGCCGAAGATGCACTCAAGATTCTGACCTGAATAGTTTCACCTATTCGTCTACCAAGACGAGGAAAAATTACGACCTTATTCTGCGATGTACGTCCAAAAAGTTGTTCTTTCGACCGCTTCGAGAAACCTTCCACCAACACTTCAAAAGTTTTTCCAACATCACGCTGATTTCCCTGATTGGTCAATTCACGCTGGACTTCAATTATTTCGGCTAAACGACGCAGCTTCTCCTCTTCCGGGATATTATCGGGCAAATTCTTAGCCGCAAATGTTCCCGGACGCTCGGAGTATTTGAACATAAATGCTAAATCGAAATTCACTTCACGCAATAACGAAAGCGTTTGTTGGTGATCCTCTTCCGTTTCGCCATGAAAACCACAAAACACATCGGTATTTATGGAAGCATCAGGCAATATGCGACGAATGGCTGCTATACGCTCCAGATACCATTCACGAGTATATTTCCGGTTCATTGATTTTAATATTGCATTACTCCCCGATTGCACAGGCAAGTGAATGGACTTGCACAAGTTTGGATATTGTGCAATAGTTTCCAGTGTACGATCGCTCATATCTTTTGGATGCGAGGTAGAAAAGCGAAAACGTATTTCAGGAGCTGCCTCGGCCACAATAGCCAACAAATCAGGAAATTCAATCGTTTTGCCATCTTTCTCAATCCGATAAGAATTCACATTCTGTCCAAGCAACGTAACTTCTTTATAGTTCTTGGCTTGCAAATCCATCAGCTCAGCCAATATACTGTCCACGTCGCGGCTACGTTCCCGGCCACGCGTATAAGGCACAATGCAATACGAGCAAAAATTATTGCAACCACGCATAATGGAGATGAAACCTGAAATAGACTTACCAATTCTCGAAGGTAAAATATCGCTATACGTTTCGGTAGTAGAAAGATCTACGTTTATAGCCTTATTACCTTGTTCAACACTCCCTATCAGGTTTGGAATATCGAGATAAGCATCCGGGCCGACAACAATATTAACTCCATAGTCATTAATTAGCTCATCTTTGACACGTTCGGCCATGCAACCAACCACCCCAACTATAAGTTTCTTATTCTTCCGCTTCAATACTTCAAAGTACTTCAGGCGATTAATTACTTTCTGCTCAGCATTATCCCGAATTGAGCAGGTATTTACAAAAATGGCATCCGCCTCAGTGATTTTGTCAGTCAAAGCAAAACCATCCATCTGCATAATGGAAGCCACCACTTCACTATCGGCTACATTCATTTGGCAGCCGTAGGTTTCAATAAAAAGTTTCTTGTCGTTCAAAGCGGATTTACAGTCCGTTGAAACGCCAGATTGTTCGTTTGTATTCATTTTCTCGATATTTTTTTAATCGCACAAAAGTACATTATATAATCAAAATACGAAAATTCCTCATTTTCACATTTTTTAACTACACATCCACACAAAACACATAATACTTATAATGAGTAAATTAAACGAATAAATTGCGTAACTTGAAAAAAAAAGTGATTTTCGTTGAAAAATTATTCGAAAATTGCTTGCGGGTTTAAAAAATTATTCTCACTTTTGCAGAGTAAACAAACAGATAAATTTTTCATAGTTAAGGTTTAGGTTAAAATGTGCAATGGGTGGCTGTGAAGTTACCCATTGTTTTTTTATGTAAGCCATTGAAAATGGCTTACAATATAGTCTGCTTCTTAAAAAAATATCAGTATTTTTGCTCTACAAGCTTTCACTCACAAATACTCAGATTGCATATTATTAAAAGATATTTCACTAAAAATGCTATTAAACACAAATAGATAGGTTTTAAACCCAAAAAAAGCTTGTATATTTGTCCCACAAATAAAATAACAGATTAGAATTAGAGTTCCGGCGGATATTGTCGGAATTCTTTTTGTTTTATACTTTAAAAAAGACCTAAAAAGGAGACAAAACTATGGCAACAAATTATATGACCGCCGAAGGCTACAAAAAATTAGTTGAGGAATTAAACGAACTGGAAAGAGTACAACGCCCTGCGATTTCAAAACAAATTGGAGAGGCCCGCGACAAAGGTGATTTATCTGAAAATGCAGAGTATGATGCAGCAAAAGAAGCCCAAGGCATGCTCGAAATGAGAATTTCGAATCTGAAGGAGATGGTTGCTTCGGCTCGCATGATTGACGAATCGAAAATCAACACGAACGAAGTTCAGATTCTGACCCGGGTCAAAATCAAAAACACAAAAACTGATCAATTAATGACTTATATGATTGTTTCTGAGAGCGAAGCCAATTTTAAAGAAGGCAAACTATCAGTTACAACTCCAATTGCCAAAGGTTTGCTCGGCAAAAAAGTTGGCGAAAGAGCCTCTGTTTCAGTCCCATCAGGAGTCCTGGAATTTGAAGTTCTGGAAATTTCTTTGTAAAAGAAGTTTGAATTGAGTGTTGAAATTTATAACTGATTTATTATGGCAACAATTTTCTCAAAAATCGCAAACGGTGAAATTCCGTGTTACAAAATTGCTGAAAATGATCGCTTTTTTGCCTTCTTAGACATAAATCCAATGGCCAAAGGTCATACGCTTGTTATTCCTAAAGTTGAAGAAGATTATATTTTCAACCTGGACGATAACACTTATAACGATTTAATGCTTTTTTCAAAAAAAATAGCTCATGCAATCGAAAAAGTAGTATCATGCAAAAGAATTGGCGTAGCAGTAATAGGACTGGAAGTACCTCATGCCCATGTCCACCTGATACCAATTAATCATGAATCGGACATGAATTTTAAAAATCCCAAATTAAAACTCACGCCCGAGGAAATGAATGAAATTGCAGCAAAAATCCGACAATATTTAGACTAATAC
>DATFAW010000051.1:0-3955 GCA_035254165.1 Paludibacter sp. | reverse complement strand
GCAATTATTGGTCTTGGTAAAATGGGACTCTCTCATGCTGCCATATTGGGTGGACATCCTGATATAGATTTAGTAGCAGTTTGTGATACTTCAGCTATAGTATTAGACGCGTTCAGAAAATTCAGCGGAATAAAAGCGTATAGCGATTATAAAGATATGATCGAAAAGGAATCGTTGGATTTTGTATTGGTTGCTACACCCACACGTTTTCATTATCCTATGGTGAAGCAGGCTTTGAATAAGAATTTACATGTTTTTTGTGAAAAGCCATTTAGTTTGTCATCCCAACAAGGTGAAGAATTAATGGAGCTAGCCAATAAAAAAGGATTAATTAACCAGGTGGGTTATCATAATCATTTTATCGGTACCTTCAGGGAGCTGAAAAGACTACTTCAGGTAGGTGTAATTGGTGATTTGGTTCATTTTACAGGTGAAGCTTATGGTCCGGTGGTAACAAAAGAAAAAGGTGATTCCTGGCGTTGTAAACCCATGGAAGGAGGTGGATGTTTGTACGACTATGCTTCCCATGTTTTAAATCTGATACAGGAAGTGGTGGGTCGTCCGGTAAAGGCAAGTGGTTCTCAGTTAAAAAGGATATATTCTAAAGGTGTTGAAGATTCGGTCTATTGTTCGCTGGCATTAGATAATAATGTGAGTGGATTATTGTTGGTAAATTGGAGTGATGAAACCTATCGTAAAATGTCTACCTCTTTAACTGTTGTCGGGAAAAATGGTAAAATTTGCTGCGATGCCACCGAACTAAAGATTTTTTTGAAAGAGCCCGTTAAAAAAGAAGAGTTAAACAAAGGCTGGACAATGAAATATATTACTGATTTTGCTATTCCGGTAAATTTTTATCTCAGGGGAGAGGAGTACAGTGCCCAAATAGACAACTTTGTTGATTGTATTATCAAGAAGAAACAATCGGTTTATAATACCTTCGAGCAAGGACTTTATACCGATAAAGTAATAGAAATGATTATTGACGATTATAAAAAGCAGTAAACCTATGGAAAAAGTATTATTTGGTGACAATCAATTTTTTGCTGTCAACCATGCCTCGGATGAAAAATCACGTAGACAATCTATTCAATTTAAAGAAGATGCGTCGATACTAAAAGTTATTGATCAGGCAATCGATTTGGGCATCAATACTTTTATGTGTACTACTCACGATAGGATTTCAAATATATGTAATCACATGAGAGCAAATCCTAAAAGATATATGGATTTCAATATCTATCCCTGTATGCCTTATGCACATAAGTATGCTAATGCTGTTACAGAAATGGGTATCATGCTTACAATAAAACAATATATTCCCGGGAATATATTCGGAACTTTTGCTAAAGGAGGAATTGCCATAGTGAATAAAGATTATATCAAATTGATGGAATTATTGATTGATGCAGAAATGAAAATGTTCAAAGGGATTAACACACCGGTGATTTTTATTCAGAATGTAATCGTTGATATGATTTTAGGATTGAAAATGTACGATATTTTCAAGGTATACGACACTTATATTCGTCAAAAATATAAGGCGGAACCGGGTTATATCACTATGAATATGCCGGCATTGTTAGACGTATTGAATTCTTTGGGTATAGAAAATCCTATTATTTGCTGTTCCATTAATAAAATCGGATTTCGGATGAGTGGCGGTATTGAGCTCTACGAAAAGTACTTGAATGAAAAGCAGTTCCGTCCTATTGCCATGCAGGTATTGGCAGCAGGTGCACTTCGTCCGAAGGAAGCTATTGAATATTTAGGTAAATTTCCTCAAATAGAATCGGTATTATTTGGAGCGTCATCGAAAGGGCATATTCAGGAAACAAAAGAGTTGATCGAGGAGAATATAAAACGAACAAAATTCAATGAAGAAAAAAGTGCGGCTATGGAATATGCTCAGCATAATAGGTTGTTAGCAGGAACAGTAGCTCATATATAAGATTACAATACCCATTTGTAATACTCTTAACTCTCTTTTTTGATATAATTGAATGTTATACAGATTTTGCTGAATCTCAAAATAAGGATCAGCAACTAAGCGTTTCTTTCATGGTTTGATGTAAAGCTAAGTTTTAAAAATTACTCGTATGCCTATTGCACGATAATATGTCGTGGGTGATATGTTTCAGTTCCTGTAGAAGCTATCGGTATGTGTTTTTTCATTTTCGTAGTGGATAGATGTATCGTGCAGGCATGAACCTGTTGCTACAATACGAAACGCCAGGCTGTGCTGGTGCAAGGAAGATATAAGGTAGTACATTTTCAATTCTACATAGTGTAATATTAAAACGTTCTTGTACTTTTTCAAACCTACATAGTACTTTGACGAAATGAAATAGTGGCTGGAAGAAACGTCAAGATAGCTGGAAGAAACGTCGAGGTGGCTGGAAGAAATGTCAAGGTGGCTTGAAGAAATGAAAAACCACTAGGAAGCAATGTTAGACAACATTCAATGCTCGCATTATCAACGCCATATGTTGTCATTCTATTTTATTTCTTAAATATTAGGTAAAGCTCAAGATGTAATGTGCTAAAATTTTCGTTGCGAACTTAAGTCGTAGGAAAAATATAATATCATATTTAACTAACTACATATGGAACATCCCGACTATCGGGATGCTCTACATGTGGTTGAATATTCTTTTATGGATTACGACATTATATTGTTCCAAATACTTAATGTGAGTGATAACCCTGTGAAATTTATCAAAACTCAAAATAGATATGGATAAAGAACTTAAACTAATTGTAGCCCAGGCTACTCCGGTTGGAACGGAGAAAATGATTAAGAGCAATTTGTGGCAACTTGTTAATGCTACAGTATTCCGGGTTTTCCCAACCAAGATTAAGAAGCCAAGAATTATGCTTTTACAGCTTTTTGGGGCGAAACTGGCGAAAACAGTTACAATCAGCAGAACCGCTAAAATTGCTTATCCCTGGAATTTAGAGATGGGTCATCTCTCAAGTTTAGGAGCTCATTCATGCGTCAATTGCCTTGATAAAATCAAAATCGGCGAAAAATGTCGCATTGGTGAAAACGTTAAGCTACTCGCAGGCAACCATGCAACTGACGGTGACTCAGTTGATCAAACAACAAGAACAATATTCATTGATAATGGTTGCTGGATTTCAGCCGGCTCGTGTATTTTACAGGGAGTTAAACTTGGAAATTATACCATGGTAAGCGAAAAATCGTTGGTTGATAAAGACACAGAACCTTATTCAATTGTCGCTGGCAGACCGGCTAAAGCAATTAAAAAAGCTTTTATAACCAGTTGATTCTGTCTGCCGCCATGTAATTCTACTAAGACTAGTTCGAGAAAATTTATAATAGTTTACAATTATGAAGTCAAGAGAATCTGAGCTTAAGTTTTTATATTTGTTTATCGATTCAATATTGTTAAATGCTTCGATAGTGTTAACAACGAGGATCTATCCATTGCCTGTGTTTGATGATTTTTATGGATATAGTTTAAACCTATTGTATGCTAACCTGGCGTGGGTGATAACTTATTTCATGCTTTCGAATAAGAATCTGTTTCTGCGTGACGGTTATTTTAACCGGGCGATACGGACTACTCACTGTGTTACTGTATTTTTTTGTGTGGCACTAATACTGGGCTATTTTGTGATGCCTCCTGCCACCTATTCCCGCGTGTTCTTGCTGCTATATACAACCATTTTTTTAGTGGGAAAACTGGTATTTTACTATTTTTTGTATTACTACCTGAAGCAGTCACGTAAAAAAGGTTTACATATAAACAATTTGCTTATAGTGGGAGCCAACGGCACGGCAAAAGCGCTCGAGCAGTTAGTAAACAGCAACCCTGTACTGGGATATAAATTTGTAGGTTTTGTTACTGAAAACAGGGAGGATGACCGCAATTCTTTAGGAGTGGTGGCAGATTTGGAAAGGCTGATAAGTGAGCATAATATCCAAATG
>DATFAW010000050.1:0-5353 GCA_035254165.1 Paludibacter sp. | reverse complement strand
AAAACCGGAATAGGCAAAAGCCCTGAAGCACATTAACACAACTATAGAACCAGCGCATTCTATAGTCTTTTGTGCAAGTCAGTTTTTTTTACTACTTTTGCAGAAAATTTGAAATATGGCATTCGACATCGTGATTATCGGTTATCTGGCGGGTTTTTGCACCGCAATTGCTCAATTTCCGCAAGCAATGAAGGTAATCAAGACCGGTGACACCCAAAGCATTTCGTTGGGTACCTATTTTACAATGACATTAGGCATTACTTTATGGTTTTTGTATGGTGTTTTTTTAAATAATTTCCCAATGATACTAGCCAATGGAGTCTGTTTGATTCCATCCGCCTATATAATTTACATTACAATTCGCAATTTGATTAAATCCTAAAAAAAATCTTTATGAAACGAATTCAGATTATCAACGGACCAAACCTGAACTTATTGGGTAAACGCGAACCAACGGTGTATGGTAATCAGACTTTCGAAGACTATTTTCAAGAGCTTAAATTGCTTTTCCCCGAAACCCAACTGGACTATTTCCAATCGAATACAGAAGGGGCAATCATTGACAAATTACACGAAACCGGATTTGATTACGATGGTATCGTACTAAATGCCGGTGCTTACACGCACACTTCCATAGCCATAGCCGATGCCATCCGGTCTATCACGGTTCCGGTTATCGAAGTTCATATCTCTAATGTTTTTAAACGCGAAAATTATCGGCACCATTCATTCCTTTCTGAAGCTTGTAAAGGCTGCATTGTCGGTTTTGGAATGGATTCGTATCGGCTGGCAGTCGATTCCATATTACATTTCTAATAAATTTTCAACAGAACTTTTATTAGATCTAACTCAGAATTAGTTTTTTAAAGAATATAACAACTCAAAATTTTTATGTCTAAATCAACCAAAATTGTCGCTACAATTAGCGATTTACGATGTGATGTGGATTTTATCCAATCACTTTACAATGAAGGAATGAATGTTGTACGCATGAATTCTGCTCACATTAAACCGGAAGGGTTTCTCAGAATCATCAATAACGTTCGTGCAGTAAGCAATAAAATTGCGATCCTCATGGATACTAAAGGTCCGGAAATTCGTACTACTACCGTAGAAAACGATAATCTGGAACTTCACACCGGTGATACTGTGAAAATTGTTGGCAATCCCGATTTAGTTTCTACCCGCGAATGTATTGGAGTGAACTATCCTCATTTTGTTCGTGACCTGAATGTTGGTGACGATATTCTTTTTGATGATGGTGAAATTGAACTGACTGTAGAATCAAAAGATGACACTTATTTGTATTGTCGCGTTCAGAATGATGGTGATCTGGGAAGCCGCAAGAGCGTAAACATTCCAGGTGTTCGTATCAATCTTCCTTCGCTGACAGAAAAAGATCGTAGCAACATCTTATTAGCAATCGAAAACAACCTTGACTTTATTGCTCACTCTTTTGTGCGTAGCAAAGAAGATTTGTTAGAAATTCAAGAAATTCTGAATGCACACAACAGCCCAATCAAAATTATTTCAAAAATCGAAAACCAGGAAGGCGTTGACAATATCGACGAAATTCTGGAATATACTTACGGTGTAATGATTGCACGTGGCGATTTAGGTATCGAAGTTGCCCAGGAAAAAATTCCGGGTATTCAACGTCGCCTGATCCGTAAATGTGTTGTGGCTCGCAAACCGGTTATCGTGGCAACTCAAATGCTTCACACCATGATTAAAAACCCACGTCCAACACGTGCTGAAATTACTGATATTGCAAATGCTATTTATTACCGTACCGATGCATTGATGTTGAGCGGCGAAACTGCTTACGGAAAATATCCTGTAGAAGCAGTGCGTACAATGGCCAAAGTAGCCAAAGAAGCTGAAAAAACAAAACTAGCTGAAAATGACATACCTGTAAAAATAAGCACCAAGGACATCACTTCTTTCTTAGCTAATGCAGCTAACGAAGCAAGTATTCAAATTGGCACAAAGGCAATGATTACCGATACTTACACCGGCAAAACGGCCCTTAACTTATCGGCTTATCGTAGTACAAATCCAATCCTGGCTTTGTGTTATCACGAACGTTCAACCCGCCAACTTGCCTTGTCGTACGGTGTATTCCCAATCTTTCAAGCCGACAGTGGAAATACTCAAAAATACTTCATTGAAGGACTACAGGAGTTTATCAAAATGGGATTACTTGAACCTGAAGATTATGTAAGCTATATGAGCGGAAGTTTTGGTGCCGGATTTGGAACTTCTTTCCTTGAAATAAACCAGGTAAGCAAAATTCTAGCATCGCGCGAAAAATATCTTCTACCGAAATTCTAATCTGCAAGGGATAAAACAAAAAAAGGCGTTTCACAACGCCTTTTTTTGTTTTATTAACCTTACTCGATTGGCATCGGATTAAACTATCGAGTACAACATCCGTCTAAAACACCGTTAAAGATGTTTTCTCAGTTATCATTATTTCAACTATTTTTTAGGGTATGAAAAAGATTTTTTTAGTTCTTCTGGTTTCAATTTTGAGCTTTCCGCTGATGGCAGAAGTAGGTATTAAAGGTACCATCGTGGATGCCGGAGATCAATCTCCGCTTGATTTCGTCAATATTGCTTTATTTAAGCCTGGCTCCAAAACACCCGTAACCGGTGTATCGACCGACAATAACGGAATATTCAATATCCCGACTGTTGCTAACGGAAAGTACAATCTGCGCATCAGCTATGTGGGTTACAGCACCGTCAATCAAGTGTTGGAGATAACCGGCAAAACAGTAAACCTGGGTATTATAAAACTGGATGAAGACAGTAGGAAACTGAAAGAAGTAGAAGTTGTGGCCCAAGGTTCGCAAATGCACTTCGACATTGATAAAAAAGTGTTTTCTGTTGATCAGAATATCTCTGCGTCAGGCGGTTCCGCTTCGGATGTATTGAAGAACATTCCATCTGTAACCGTTGATAACGAAGGAAATGTATCGCTTCGGAAAGATGGAAATGTGGAAGTCTGGATTAATGGCAAAGCTTCCGGTTTAACTGCCGACAACCGCGCCCAGGTTCTCCAACAATTGCCTGCCGAAAGCATTGAATCGGTAGAAATCATGACTAATCCTTCAGCCAAATTTAACCCCGAAGGTTCTGCCGGAATTATCAATATTGTAATGAAGAAAAATCGTAAAGCCGGATATTACGGAAGTGTATCGGGTGGCACAACTTATCCTGACGGAGGAAAATTAGGCAAAAATCTGGGTGCCAGCATTAATTACAGCAGCAGCAAGGTTGATGCTTACGTAAACCTCGGCTACCGGGCAATGTCGTTCAAAGGTGGCGGAACAACAAACCGTACAAACTTCGATGCGAAAGACAGCACATTACTCAATCAGAATTACAGCATGAAGAATTCTTTCTCTGGCGTATTTATGCGTGCCGGAATTGACTACCATTTAGATACAAAAAACACATTAAGCCTTTCGGGGTTCGGAATGGCCGGAAGCGGAAATTCAGAAACTAACACCAATTACTTGTCAACAAACCAACTCGCCGACCCGGCAGCCGTTTTGCGAAATTATAGCCGCAACAATACCGGGAAAGGTACTCGTCCGAGCCTAAACATGAATCTGGATTACCGGCACGAATTTGATAAAAAAGGCACAAATTTAAATGCAAGCTTGTCTTATTCGCATCATAATCGTACGAGCGACAATACCTATGTGATGAATGATGTGCTGGCAAGTTCCAACAACTCAAACATTTCGCAAAGTACAGACGGCGAAAATAAAGAGCTGGAGTTTAAAGTAGATTACACCAATAAACTGACCGAAAACAGCAAGCTGGAAGCCGGTTGGCAAAGCAATGTAAGCAACAGGCTAAGCACATCTACGGGGATAAACAATGTTGGAAATATAACTATTCCTTCGTATTACGACAATTTTGATTACAACGAGCAAATTCATGCAGGCTACCTGACCTATGGCAACCGGATTGACAAGTTCTCTTATCAACTGGGATTGCGGGCTGAATATATGGAGAAGAAGTCGACTAATACCACCAAGGCGATAACTAACACGGGCATTGACACAGCCCAGGTAATTCCATCTAAAACACTTTTCCATCTTTTCCCAAGCGTCTATTTATCATATAATTTGCCAAACAATGCCGAGTTGCAATTGAACTACACCAATCGGGTAAATCGTCCTCGCGGACAACAAATTAATCCGTACCGGAACTTTTCCGATTCGACGAATATCACCTACGGAAATCCCGATCTGGCACCTCAATACTCATCGTCTATGGAATTGAATTTTGTGAAGAGCTGGAATGCCCAATCACTTTCGGCTTCAGCGTATTACCATTCCACCGACAATGTAATTGAAAATGTGCGGTTCCTGCACAACGGCGTTATGGAAAGCACGTTTATGAATATTGCTAAATCGCAAAATACCGGTTTGGAACTTATTGCAAAGAACCGGCTGTTTAGAATTCTAAATCTTACATCGTCATTAAACTTGTATTACAGTAAATTAGATTCTGCCATTTACAAGAATCCGTATAATAACAGTATTCAAACGACCATCCCGGGTCAAAGTGATTTCTCATGGAGCGCCAATGTGTTAGCTAACTTTATGCTGACCAAAACTTTCTCCGGACAGATTACTGCCGAATACGAGTCTTCGCAATTGATTGCCCAGGGAAAAGAAAACGCAAAATATACAGTGGATCTGGGAGTGCGAAAAACATTTTTAGACCGGAAACTAAGTTTAAGCATGAACGTGAGAGATCTTCTGAATTCGGACAAAAATAAATCTACAACTTCAGGAAGTGGATTTTATCAAAACTCCTCGTCTTATTTCCACGGACGTATGTTCGGAGTAACGCTAAGCTACAATTTCGGAAATATGAAGGCTAAACAATCGGAAATGAAGAAAAAGGAAGGTGGTTCACCGGATATGAATATGGATAATCCCATCGACTAAAAAACTTATAATCATATATAAGTAGTAGGAAAAATATAATGTTGTATTTAATCAAGCACATAGTAGCACTTAGTAACATAGATGCACATAGCTGTTTTTAAGAATACATAGAAAACATAGTTAACTGCTATTTGTCTCAAAAAAAAGACTATGTGATTCTATGTTTACTCAAAATCAAGTCTCTATTTTTTCCAGAAGCCGTAGTCTTATAACTATGTGGTTCTACGTCACTAAGTGCTACTATGTGGTTGAATATTCTTTTAAGGATTATGACATTTAATTATTCCAATTACTTAAGTCAGAAGCGTCCGGTGGATTAAATCCACCGGACGCTTCTATTTTGAATTGTGAAACAACATCAAACTATTTATATTGGG
>DATFAW010000049.1:0-6768 GCA_035254165.1 Paludibacter sp. | reverse complement strand
TATTATTAACTTATCTTGTGGAGAAATAATTAAACTAACAAAAAAACAAATTGAATATTTTCAGAATTATCAATTAAAGAAACAACAATCTCAATATATTACATTTTAGTAAGTTTAGATCTTTTTTCACTCCTTTTATGTAACTTTTCCGAATTCTCCGAATCTCACATTTCACCACAACACATTAATTAAAAGTAAATTACGTCATTGGCACAGGAATTGAAATGCCCCTTTCGAGATGAGAACCACTTTGGTGCACAAGATTGGTTCTTAATTTCCAATAATAAATACTGAATCTGCAAGTACAATGAATCATCAGGTTTTCAACATGTCTGCCGACCTTTCTTTTTATCGTGAAGGTGAATTATTTCTCGGCAATACACAAATCCGGCTTTTAAAACAAGTTGTGGTTGATGGTTCGATACATGCAGCAGCTAAAAACCTGAAGATGTCGTATCAACATGCCTGGCACATTCTCGATAAGCTGAACCATCTCTCGCCTGTGCCGATAGTTATCCGGCAAAAAGGTGGCAAAGATGGCGGAGGTTGTAGAATCAGTCCGTATGGAATGAAACTTATCCGTACTTACGAGAAAAAAGTAGAGGACATTATTCAATTTCTTGCTCAAAGTAACAGCGAATTAGAAAGCTGTTTTTTTTGAAATAGCGATATACTTGCTGAGGAATATCGCTTGACAATTAGCAGTTAGCAGGCAACAGTTATCAATTACTTTGCTGTTCAATATTTCTATTTTTTTTACTCAGCGTTGTTCTTTTTAGTTTATAACGAAAAAAATTAAACAATATGAAATCAGATCATTTACATAGGTATATAATTGTTTTTGCGTTGAGTTTTATCTCAGCAACTTTATTTTCACAAACAGTGGTAATCGATGGAGAAATTCGCCCAAGAACAGAATATCGGGATGGATTCACAAAACCATTGCTCGATACATATGATGCAGGAATCTCTACTATACAACGAACCCGATTGGGAATGACCTTTACAAGCGGATTATTGAATACCCAGATTACGGTGCAAGATTCCAGGACATTCGGTCAAAATCCAAACGCCTCAAGCGATGCAACAACCGGAATCTTTGAAGCATGGGCCGAAATGTTATTAATGCCCGGCGGTTCGCTCCGAATTGGACGGCAAGCCATAAAATACGACGACAACCGGCTTTTCTCGGCTTCGAACTGGAGCAATACTGGAACTTCACACGATATGGCGTTATTTAAATACTGCATAAATGACTTTCAGGCTCATTTGGGACTGGCTTACAACAACAACGCCGTTATTTCTTCCGAGACTTATTACACATCCAAATCAAATTACCGGTATATGGGATACGCTTGGTTGACAAAAGACATTGCCAAAGGATTGAACTTAAGTTTAATCGGTGTTGACGAAGGTGTGCAAGACACAATAGGTACTAAAAATGCAGTGAATTACCTCAAAACAAACATGTACCACGCCTATACTTTTGGTGGAAATTTGAAATACTCCAATGAAAATGTCCCGGTATCTGCACTGGCAACAGCCTACTTTCAATCGGGCACAAATAGTACAGGTTCAAAAATGAATGGCAAAATGCTGGCTTTGAAAATTGATTATAAATTTTCGACTGCAATTTCGGCAAACATTGGAACCGATTACATTTCCGGCGACAATAACACGACGGATAAAACTCAATCCAATTTCAAAAAGCTATATGGCACCGATCACAGTTTTAATGGTGCCATGGAATATTGGAAAACTCCTTTAACCCAAGGTTTGCTGGATTATTACGCCGGAGTATCTGGCAAGATAGATAAAAACCTAAGCCTCGAAGGAACATTCCACTTGTTCAACTCCGAATACTCGGGAAAAAACAAAAAGAATATCGCATTTGGGAAAGATCTGGGGTCGGAATTTGACTTTATCGTAAATTATAAGTTAAACCCATGGACAATGATTCAAGCTGGCTGGTGCACCCATTTCACAAACAACAATACACTTATCGCCAAAGATTTGATGAATTCAGCCACCGTCAAACCATCCATCCGGACTCCGCAATGGGCTTACGTGATGTTCACCATCAAACCAAAGTTTTTATAAACCCTTAGCCCCTAAAGGGGAACTTATATAGACCCCCAACCCCTAAAGGGGAGTAGGATGTGATTTCTTTTAAAAAAGGCAATATTAAAAAAATAAACTTGGTCTTTAAGCCCCTTTAGGCTTCGGCGTGAGCTCAGTCGAACGGGGTTTGGGGTCATAAAAATACAAATTATGAAACGAATAATTATCTCATTAGCGATATTGCTCGCAACAATAACAATCTCAGCTCAAAAAGTAAATGTAGCTGCAGCAGCAGACTTACGATATGCAATGGACGACATCGTTACAGCTTACAAAAAAGCAAACCCAAAGGCAGACATAAAAGTAACTTATGGTTCTTCAGGTACTGCTTATCAACAAATTGTCAATGGTGCGCCTTACGACATTTATTTCTCAGCGGATATTATGTATCCTCAGAAACTTAAAGAACAAGGATTGACTGCTACAAAACCAAAACTTTATGCCATTGGATTCATTGTTTTGTGGAGCAATCAGATAGATGTCTTAAAAGGGATGAGTTCACTTAATGATACAAAGATAAAAAAAATAGCCATTGCCAACCCCGAGCATGCACCTTATGGAATGAGAGCCGAAGAAAGTTTGAAGTACTATAAATTATATGATGAGTTGAAAAACAAACTGATAATGGGAGATAATATTTCGCAAACAGCTCAATATGCTCAAACAGGAAATGCAGAAGTCGGGATATTAGCATTGTCGTTAGTCATGTCACCAACTATGAAAGATCAAGGTAAATACTTCCTCATCGATAGCAAATCATATTCTCCGTTAGAGCAAGCTTATGTCATTATCAAAAAAAGTGTTGTGAATACAGAAACATATAAATTCGCCAAATTTGTAGCAACACCAACTGCTAGAGCTATCTTTAAAAGTTATGGATTTAAATTACCTACTGAGAATTAGATTAGAGCTAGTAGACTTTGGAAAAGTTTAGTGAAATAATAGCAATGTCGCGATTTGGAAATCGCGAGACCCACATAAGCAATGAATCAAGACTTTTTAAATACACTTCTGCTAACAGGCAAACTAGCTGGTTGGACTACCATTATACTTTTTGTAATCGGATTTCCAATTGCCTATTTGCTTGCATACAGGCGGTTTCCGCTAAAGTCGGTGGTGGAAGCACTAATCAGCATGCCCATGGTATTGCCTCCAACAGTGCTCGGCTTCTATATGCTGGTGGCTTACAGCCCACAAAATGCGTTGGGTCGTTTTTGGGCAGAACATTTCAATATCCGGCTGGCATTTAGTTTCGAAGGTGTGTTGATAGCCAGTGTACTTTTTAGCCTGCCATTCATGATACAACCTTTGCAAAACGGGCTGACGGCTATTCCCAAAAGCCTTCGGGAAGCTTCGTACACCTTGGGGAAATCAAAATTCTCCACTTTTATCCGGGTATTGATTCCGAATATGATTCCGTCGATAATAACCGCAGCAGCTATGACTTTTGCCCATTGCATTGGAGAATTTGGAGTAATAATAATGGTTGGTGGAAATATACCCGGTGAAACGCGCGTGGCTTCCATTGCCATCTACGACGAAGTGCAAGCGATGAATTATCAGACTGCCAACCAGTATTCGTTGGTGCTGTTTATAGTTTCGCTGGTGATTCTGACACTGGTTTATTCAATAAATAAAAAAAGAACCCCCACTCACTAAAGGGGAGGAAGAATGACCCCCGACCCCTGAAGGAGAAAAAGAGGACCCCCGACCCCTGAAGGGAACTGAGTTAGTACAGTCAAGTCAAAAACAATTATATTTTATGAAAAATAAGAACATACCAGACAAAAGTAACTCAGTTCCCCTTCAGGGGCTAGGGGTTTCAATAACGAAGACCATGCTCACATCCGAAGGCAAAACAAATCTTGAGGTTGACACTGTGATTTCGGGAAACGAATTGCTATGCTTATTTGGACATTCGGGTGCCGGAAAGACAACCTTACTGCGCATACTGGCCGGGCTGACCAAACCTGATAAAGGACGGATTGTATTTAATAACACCGTGTGGTTTGATTCGGAAAAGAAAATAAATATTCCACCACAAGAACGTAACGTGGGTTATATGTTTCAGGATTATGCCCTCTTCCCCAACATGACCGTGGAGAAAAATATCAGCTTCGGACAAAAAGAAAAGAACAAAGAAGAGGTGGACAAACTGATGGAGCTTTTCGACCTGGATGCACTGAAAAACCAACACCCGGCCAAGCTCTCGGGCGGACAGAAGCAACGGGTGGCATTGGCACGGGCACTGGCTGCCAAACCGAATGTGCTGTTGCTTGACGAACCACTTTCTGCACTCGACTTTGATATGCGGCTGGCCTTGCAACACGAAATCCGCAAAGCGCACGAGTTGCTTAACACGGTCACAATCATGGTTAGTCACGACCTGCAGGAAGTTTTCCACCTGGCATCATCGGTTATTATGCTGAAAAATGGCACTGTAGTTAATAAAGGAAAACCAACGGATGTATTTAATCCTAAGTCGGCAGAATGTAAATTGAAAATGGAGTATTATAATTTTTCAAGATAAAAAGGGTATTCATTGAGACACTAACTGTTCCCGACTGAATTACTCTTATTTTCAGAAGTAAATAACAAACCAGTATTAATTATTAAAATCAACAGATTATGGAAATTAGCGCAAGAAACAAAATTAAAGGGACCATCGAAGAAATTACGTTGGGAAGTGTAATGGCGAAAGTAAAAATCAACATTGGCAACGAAAATGTAATCAGCTCGGTAGTCACTATCGAAAGTGTAACCGATTTGAAACTCGCAGTCGGCGATGTGGTTTATGCCATCGTGAAATCGACTGAGGTGATGATTGGGAAATAAATTAACAGCACACAGAAAGCACGAAAGAATTTACTCTATCGGTGTATTCTGTGTGCGATTATGCTACTTGCACATTATAAGTAGTAGGAAAAATATAATGTCGTATTTAATCAACCACATAATAACACTTAGTAACATAGATACAGATAGCCGTTTTAAGAATACATAGGAAACATAGTCAACTTCAATTTGTCTTAAACAGAAACTATCTGTTTCCCCCGATAGTCGGGATGTTCCATATGTCTTCTCAAAATCAAGCTTTTATTTTCCAGAAACTATAATTTTAAAACTATGTGGTTCTATGTCACTAAGTGTTACTATGTGGTTGAGTATCCTTTTAAGGAATACGACATTTAATTACGACATCTACTTAAATACACGCACAAATGGAAGATATTATCATTAAACCAATAGGCATAATACATACGCCACACACCGATGTAAAAAATATGCCCATTCAACCCATTGCAGCAGATGGTGTAAAAGGTTACATCGAGCTTTTGCCTGAGTACGCAACCGGGTTGAAGGATATTGAAGGCTTTTCGCATCTTACACTTTTGTATCATTTTCATAAGATAAAAGGCTTTGAACTTGCGGTAGTTCCATTTATGGACACCGAAGTGCGGGGAATTTTCTCCTGCAAAGCTCCTAAAAGGCCAAACGGCATCGGCCTATCAACCGTAAAACTGATTAGGGTTGAAGGAAATATTATACACATTGAACAAGTGGATATGCTCGATGGAACTCCGCTTATTGATATAAAACCATTCTATCCGCGATACGACAACCGCGAGAATGCAGCAATTGGTTGGTTGGAGAAGAATAAAGATCTTCCGCTGGAAAAACTACGCTCGGATGAACGGTTTAAATAGTTGGATAAAAATAATAAATCCGGCTAAAGCTCTGTCGGATTAGCGTTATATCTGTTTAATTGGCGAAACTTATTGCAACAACCGTTGTTATACCCTACACTAAAAATAACAGATATGAAAACTACAAATAAACGTACAGGAATAAGGATACTTATAGTACCTGTTTTGATGTGTATATTCTGTATTTTAAACAGTTGTACCAGCAAGAATGATCCGGTGGGCAACACCCCTACTCCCGGAACGAATAGTGTTACAATTCAAAACATGGCGTTTTCTCCTGCCACAATTACCGTTACAGCAGGAGCTACGGTTAAATGGACAAACATGGATGCAATTGCGCATACAGTAACCAGCGACACCCCTTTATTTGACAGTGGCTCTTTGGTCACAAACGGGGTTTATTCTTACACATTTACTACTGCCGGTACTTACAATTATCATTGTACTTTTCATAGTATGATGACAGGAAAAGTAATTGTAAACGCTGCTTCATCATCCGGGTATTAATATCAGCCAAACATACCGGCTATTAAAAAAATCCGATTGAATTTCATTTCTGAAGTTCAATCGGATTCTTGTTATTATGATTATGTTATTTTTGACGTTTTAATATCATTTCCATATTTCCCATTGGTGATCCTTCTACTTTTGCACTAATAGTATCATCGTCTTTCAGGGTGCATACATGTTTCATTGTCATATCGCCAAATGTGACATCAAAAGTAAGTACTTTGTCTATAACATTTGGGTTCGAAATTGCCATGTCACCATTGGGTGTTTTGATAATTCCAGTAAGCTTTTCGCCTTCCATTTTAAAAACAAAGGTCAGTTCCATATCGGTACCATCCTGTCCTTTTACTTTGGTCGCCCAGTTACCTTCGAAATTTACTGCAAAAGCAGCAGATGTAATCATTAAAAATAGTACCGTTGATAAGATTGT
>DATFAW010000048.1:0-5771 GCA_035254165.1 Paludibacter sp. | reverse complement strand
TAAAAGGATAATTCTTTTTAACGATTATCCGCAAAGTATCCTAATTTACCAATAGAATAATAGAGAGTAATTCTACATATTTATTAGACCGCAAATGAATAATTATTTGTTTTGTACCGTTTCATAGCTATAGCTTAGATAGGTCTTAGGTATACGCAAACTATATCTAAGTTATACAATGCAAAATTATGCAATATCATTGCCTCCAGCGTATTTTGCACTCATGAAAAGGGGACTGGAATTATTGGGTATGCTTGATTTAAAATAAGAATATAACACATAATACTAACTACTCTTATTCCCCTTTAGGGGTTAGGGGTCATATTTATTTCATATGAGAAACTGGACAACCATTAAAGAATTTGAAGAGATCAAATTCGAGTATTTCGAAGGAATAGCAAAAATAACGATTAACCGTCCGCGTTATCGCAATGCCTTTACGCCTGATACCATTAAAGAAATCATTGAATGTATGGTTTTTTGTCGTGATAGCCAGGATATAGCTACCGTGATTCTAACCGGCGAAGGTGATAAGGCATTTTGTAGTGGCGGCGACATCAATGTAAAACAAATTGGCGGATACATTGGCAAGGATGGCATTCCACGTTTAAATGTGCTTGACTTGCAAAAGATGATTCGCAGTCTGCCTAAACCGGTTGTGGCTATGGTAAATGGGTTTGCTATCGGTGGCGGACATGTGTTACACGTGGTTTGTGACTTATCTATCGCTTCCGAAAATGCAATCTTTGGACAAACAGGTCCTAAAGTAGGAAGTTTCGATGCCGGTTTTGGTTCTTCGTACCTGGCTCGTGTTGTGGGACAAAAGAAAGCCCGTGAAATCTGGTTCCTGTGCAAACAATACTCGGCTGCCGAAGCATTGGAAATGGGCTTGGTGAACACTGTTGTGCCATTTGATAAACTGGAAGACGAAACAGTGGCTTGGTGTCAGCAAATGATGCAGCACAGCCCGTTGGCATTGCGTATGATCAAGGCCGGATTGAATGCAGAACTTGATGGACAAGCCGGAATTCAGGAATTGGCAGGTAACGCCACCATGCTTTACTACATGACCGAGGAAGCACACGAAGGTAAAGATGCCTTCCTGCAAAAACGCAAACCTGATTTCTCGAAATTTCCCAAAATGCCGTAAAAGCACCACCAGATACAGCCCCCTAAATCCCCCGAAGGGGGACTTAAGGATGTAGCATTTGAAATAAAAATAGATTTATGACAAATAAAAAGCAGCCAGAACTAACTACAAGTCCCCCTTCGGGGGATTTAGGGGGCTGGAAATCCTGGATACAAGCATTCCGTTTGCGCACTTTGCCGTTGGCATTGTCAAACACTATTATCGGTTCCTGCCTGGCAGCTTCCGACGATAAGTTTCGTTGGTCGGTGTTTGGTTTGGCGGCATTGACAACCATTTTGCTGCAAATCATGTCGAACATGGCCAATGATTATGGCGATTTTGTCAATGGCAAGGATACTGCCGAACGTATTGGTCCGAAACGCATGGTGCAGTCGGGTGAGATAACGCCTAAAACTATGTTGCGGGGCATTATCGTCATAGGCATTCTGTGTGTTGTTTCCGGCTTAGCCCTTATTCTGATCGGAACAGCCGGAATGGATATAACCAATCTGTTGATTTTTGGTGCACTCGGTATTGCCGCCATTATGGCCGCTATTAAATATACTGTAGGAAAGAATCCTTACGGTTATCGTGGACTGGGTGATATCTTTGTGTTTATCTTTTTTGGATTGGTAGGCGTTATCGGAACGTATTTCCTGCACACGCAGTCATTCCGCTGGGATATTTTGTTGCCAGCTTCGTCCATTGGTTTCTTAAGCACCGGTGTGTTGAACATGAACAATATGCGAGATTACGAAGCCGATCAAAATGCAGGAAAGACAACTATTGTAGTAGCGATGGGAGTGAAGAAAGCAGCTTATTATCATTTGTTTTTAGTGTGCGGAGCTGCTTTACTGGCTATAATCTATACCTTGTTGAATTATCATTCCGCTTGGCAATGGCTGTTTGTACTTTCATTTCCTATTTTATTTTTGAATCTGAAAAAAGTATTCACATATAAGGATGCATTGGAACTTTATCCTGAACTGCCTCGTTTGTCTATGGCAAGTTTGGTATTTGCAGTGACTTTTGGAATCGGACTAATTCTTTAGTTATTTGCTTCGCGTTATTAATTTCATGTTATTTGGCTTTGCCGTTATTCTTCTTTGCCAGATCAGCAATAAATAACGTTCGAAGAACAAATAAGTAATTGCAATAATTAAATGTCGTAATTCCTAAAAGAGGATTCAACCACATAGTAGCACTTAGTAACATAGAACCACATAGTTATAAAATTGTGACTTCTGGAAAAATAAAAATTTGATTTTGAGTAGACATAGAACCACATAGCTGTTAACTATGTTTTCTATATATTCTTAAAACAGCTATGTGGTTCTATGTTACTAAGTGCTACTATGTGGTTGATTAAATACGACATTATATTTTTCCTACTACTTGACCGATAAATATCGGCGAAGCCAAATAACAAATTAATTTATGTTTGCTCGACATATCACCCTCAATCTTCAATTTAAATTCCCCGCCGGAACTTCCCGTGGGGTTTTGTTGCATAAACCGTCTTCGTTTCTGCTGTTGGAGAAAGATGGCTTTACGGGTATTGGCGAATGTTCCACCATTCCCAATTTAAGTATTGACCCGGTTGATTCGTATCACGATAAGTTGGAGGAAGTTTGCCGGTTGTTGAACGAAGGTGTTGATCCCGGTTCCATAGATTTATCGTTGTTTCCTTCCATTGCCTTCGGACTGGAAACAGCTTTGCTTGATTTAAAAGCTAAGGGCTCTAAATGTTTATTCCCCTCTGCGTTCACGCAGGGAGAAAAAGGCATTCCTATTAATGGTTTGGTGTGGATGGGCGATAAAGACTTTATGCAAAAGCAAATCCGTGAAAAGATTGCGGCAGGTTACCGTTGCATTAAACTGAAAGTGGGAGCACTTGACTTTGAAACGGAACTGGAAATCATTTCCGGCATTCGCCGGCAGTTTTCGCCCGAAGATATTGAGTTACGATTGGATGCAAACGGTGGTTTTACACCCATGGATGCATTGGAAAAGTTAGAAAAGCTTGCAGCTTTCCATATTCATTCCATTGAGCAGCCCATCAGGCAAAAGCAATTTGAAGCCATGGCTGAATTGTGCCAACAATCACCCATTCCCATTGTGTTGGACGAAGAATTGATTGGCGTAACGCCTGCGGACAAAGAATTTATTTTAGAAAAAATAAAACCAGCTTACATCATTCTGAAACCAAGTCTGGTTGGAGGATTCCGTCAATCGGAAGAATGGATTCGATTGGTCGAAAAGCATAATATTGCCTGGTGGATCACTTCGGCGTTGGAAGCGAATATCGGGTTGAATGCCATTGCACAATGGACTTATACGCTCAACTCCCAGCTGCCACAAGGTTTAGGAACCGGACAATTGTACCATAATAATATTCCTTCGCCGTTGGCAATTGAAAATGCAAAGTTGTTTTATAAACCCGATGTTGATTGGGATTTAAACTCGTTGTTGTCATGAGAAACGAAACCATCCGTCTCAACGGAGCAACATACAACCGAAGCAATCTCGAACAACTTCATTTCAGGGATGAACCGCATGATTCGTGGCGCAATGCCATTTATCATTTTCTGCAAAACTGGTTCGATGATGCTGATTTTATCCTCGCTTATACTTCTGGTTCTACTGGTAAACCCAAAAGCATTCAACTTTCCAAGCAAAGCATGGTGAATTCGGCCCGAATGACCAATCAATTCTTTGGCTTGCATGCCGAAAGTGTTGGGTTGCTTTGTCTCCCGGCTTCGTACATTGCCGGAAAGATGATGTTGGTGCGGGCTATGGTGGGTGGTTTTAATCTGTTGACGGTTGAACCGTCAGCCAATCCGTTTGAAAACCTGCATACTTCCATTGACTTTACCGCCATCACGCCTTACCAGCTCTTTCATTCGGCTGAAAGCCTTAGAAAAGTATCGGTTCATAAAATTATTGTAGGTGGAAGTCCGGTGACAAGCAAGTTGGAACAGCTTTCGGAAAACATACCTTCCGAATTGCTCGAAACGTATGGCATGACCGAAACTTGCTCGCACATTGCCTTGCGACAATTCAATGGTAAAGATAAATCAGATTGCTTTACTATTCTGGAAGGAGTCTGTATCCGGCAAGATGAGCGTGGATGTCTGGCCATAAAGGCACCTCATTTGTTGAAAGAAGAGATTCAAACCAATGATGTGGTGGAATTGATAGGAATAGATTCATTCCGTTGGTTAGGACGTGCCGATTCGGTCATTAATTCCGGAGGTATAAAGATTCATCCCGAACAAGTCGAAAAAAAACTGGAAGGAATCATTCCCTCCAGCTATTTTATTTCGTCTATCCCTGACGACGTGTTGGAAAATAAAGTGGTGCTGGTTATCGAGTCAGCGAACTACACACCACAGCAGGAAGCAGAATTAAACTTCCAGCTTCAGAAACTGCTTACTAAGTACGAACTTCCCAAACAAATCCTTTACGTTCCAAGATTCACGTATTCGTCAAGCAATAAAGTGCTGCGAAAAGCAACGTTGGATAATTGTAAATGATAAATTATCAATGGTTAATGATGAATTATTAATGGCAGGTTCAATAATTTGTAATTTACCATTGATCATTAACCATTAATAATTGCTTATCATTTTCCTGTAGATAGTTGGAAATCTGTGCTGAAGTTCTTTCTTTCCATAGAGAATCCGGTTTGTGCCTGAGCTTGTGGTTCACCCTGCATATCTCCTCCGGGCATTTCGCCCATTTCTCCTCCTCCGGGCATACCTCCGCCCATGTCACCACCTCCTCCGGGCATTCCACCACCCATTCCACGGCCTCCACCATGCATTCCTCCGCCCATTCTACCTCGCATTTTCTTCATGTTTTTTTGCGACATTTCATTGATGCTCACTTGCAGTTGAACAGGAGTTTTACTGATTGTTTCCAGGGCATAATTATTTCCGTATATTTCACGAAGAGGAATCCGAATTTCATAAGTAACCAATTCACGGGGCGATTTACTGCGGGCAAAACAGATACCTTTTTCATCATTGCTTTCAGAACTCACTTTCCCTTTTGCAAATAGAAAACCTTCAACAGTGGCCGTATCCTTTGGCATGAATTCCGGGTTTGTTGCGGATTTTTCTTGCAGTTTCTCCTGAGTGTTTTGCATGGGTGGCATCATGCCCATTTTCGAAGCAAGAAACGTGATACCGACTTTTGTAGGGGGAGAGGTTTTTACTTTTAACTTCACGCTGAATCCTGCTTGTGCCAGTTGCATTTGGGTGGCGCGGTCGGCAGCTTTCAGAATAATGTACAGGTTCTGTGCATCGTTCCTGAATTCATACTTCACATTCGATTCCGCATTGAAAAACCGGGGAAGTGTACCCCAATCTTCTCCATTGCCGTCAATAACAATGGATTGTGCCTGCCATTTAGATGAACTAACTTGTGCAAATGCACCTGAACAAATACAAAAAACTCCAAGTAACGTGATTTGAAAAATTCTTTTCATTTGATTAAATGATAAATTAGTTGATATATGTACGTTGATAATAGGATTACTTCGGTATGTCTGTTAAACTCGTTTAAGCCACAACCTTTATGGCTGTTTATTGTTATTCTCCATGAATCGAAAATCTCAACGAAGCAGGACAATATTGGC
>DATFAW010000047.1:0-9210 GCA_035254165.1 Paludibacter sp. | reverse complement strand
GAATCGAAATGGTATCAATATTGGTTAGACAATGGTTTTTTTAGCTCAAAACCCGATGGTCGTGAGCCTTACGCCATCGTTATTCCACCACCAAATGTAACTGGTGTGTTGCATATGGGTCACATGTTGAACAATACCATTCAGGATATTCTGGTTCGTCGTGCACGTATGTTGGGAAAGAATGCTTGTTGGGTTCCCGGAACCGACCATGCATCTATTGCTACTGAAGCTAAGGTCGTTGGAAAGCTGGCTGCCGAAGGTATTCAAAAAACAGATTTTACACGCGATGAGTTTCTGGAACATGCCTGGGAGTGGACACACAAACACGGCGGAATCATCCTTGAACAATTGAAAAAACTCGGTGCTTCGTGCGACTGGGATCGTACGGCTTTTACCATGGACGAAGCGCGTTCAGAAAGCGTTATCAAAGTTTTCTGCGACTTGCACAACAAAGGCAAAATCTACCGGGGCGTGCGTATGGTCAACTGGGATCCGAAGGCGTTGACGGCTTTGTCAGACGAGGAAGTGATTTTCAAAGAGCAACAAGGTAAATTGTTTTACCTGAAATATAAGATTGAAGGCGAAGATGGATATGCAGTTGTAGCAACCACTCGCCCTGAAACGATCATGGGTGATACAGCTATGTGTATTAATCCAAACGACCCGAAGAATGCACACCTGAAAGGTAAAAAGGTAATTGTGCCGCTTATCAACCGTGTCATTCCGGTTATTGAGGACGATTACGTGGATATTGAATTCGGAACCGGTTGTTTGAAAGTAACTCCGGCGCACGATGTAAACGACTACATGCTGGGTGAAAAATACAATTTGCCATCTATCGATATTTTCAACGATAATGGAACATTGAACGAAAACGGTGCCCAATATGCCGGTATGGATCGTTTCGATGTTCGCAAGCAAATTGAAAAAGACCTGGAAGCTGCCGGATTGCTCGAAAAAACAGAACCGTATACCAATAAAGTAGGTTTCTCTGAACGTACGGATGCCGCCATCGAACCAAAGCTGTCGATGCAATGGTTCGTGAAAATGGAAGAATTGGCAAAGCCGGCTCTGGATGCGGTAATGAGTGATGATATCAAACTTTATCCTCCAAAATTCAAGAATACCTATCGACACTGGATGGAAAACGTGAAAGACTGGTGTGTTTCGCGTCAACTTTGGTGGGGACACCGCATCCCGGCATATTTCCTGCCGCAAGGTGGATTTGTAGTGGCCGAGTCGATTGAAGAAGCATATGAGAAAGCGTTGAAAGTGGTTACTTATCCGTTGACTATTGAAGAACTTCGCCAGGATGAAGATGTGCTTGATACCTGGTTTTCGTCGTGGTTATGGCCTATCTCGGTTTTTGATGGCATCAACAATCCTGAAAATGAAGATGTTAAATATTATTATCCAACCAATGATTTGGTAACAGCACCGGAAATTCTCTTTTTCTGGGTGGCACGTATGATCATTGCCGGATACGAATACAGAGGCGAAATGCCTTTCAAAAATGTATATCTGACCGGTATCGTTCGCGATAAACTAGGTCGTAAGATGTCTAAATCGCTGGGAAACTCGCCCGATCCGTTGGATTTGATTGCACACTTTGGTGCTGATGCCGTGCGTTTGGGTATGTTGCTTACTTCGCCTGCCGGAAATGATTTGCCGTACGACGACAGCCTTTGCGAACAGGGCCGTAACTTCAACAATAAAATTTGGAATGCTTTCCGTTTGGTAAAAGGGTGGGAAGTAGCTGACATTGAACAACCGGAATCGGCTCGTATGGCTGTGAAATGGTTCGAAGCTCAACTGGGCAAAACACTTCTCGAAATCGACGATTTGTTTGACAAATACCGGTTGTCGGAAGCTTTGATGGCGGTTTACAAACTGTTCTGGGATGAGTTTTCGTCGTGGTATTTGGAAATGGCAAAACCTGCTTACCAACAACCTATTGACCGTACAACGTATGAAGCTACACTTGGCTTTTTCGATTCGCTGTTGAAAGTGTTGCACCCTTTTATGCCATTTATCACAGAAGAACTTTGGCAAGCGCTGGAGGAACGCAAAGATGGCGAAAGTATCATGGTGGAATTGCAACCAAAAGCAGTTGTTGCTGATGAAAAATTGATAACTGAATTTGAATACGCCAAAGAAATTATTGCCGGTGTGCGTTCTATTCGTTTGCAAAAAAACATACCAAACAAAGAAAGCCTGAGCCTGCAAATCATTGGTGAACATAAAGCTGATTTCAATGCTGTAATTGCCAAGTTGGGTAATTTGGAAACGATTGAAACTGTTACCGACAAAGCAGCAGGATCTATTTCATTCCTTGTTGGTACAACCGAATTTTCTATTCCAATGGGAAGTTTGATTAATGTGGAAGAAGAGATTGCCAAAATGGAAGCTGACATTAAATACTATGATGGCTTTATTGGTTCGGTAATGAAAAAGCTGGGTAATGAAAAATTCGTAGCCAATGCCAAACCGGAAGTGGTGGAAGCTGAACGCAAAAAACAAGCCGATGCAGAAAGTAAAATTGCTTCGTTGAAAGAAGGCATTGCGGCGCTGCAGAAATAATGTGTTGATTCCGGGCAGTGGCTTTTATGTCACTTGTCGGATAAATGCTGTTTTTGCTCAATAATAGTTTTTCTATTGAATAATATAAAGGACAAATCGGGAGTCACATTTCGGGTTTGTCCTTTTTTTATTATATCCCCGGCTTTCGTGATTATGTTTCGATAACATGAACAGCAGGAATGATGCTGTTAGTTGTGAGATATGGGAAAATCCAGATTGATATCTGACGGGAAAGTAAGTGTCTGTAAAATCAGGGAGTATACATTGACTTATAGGTCAGAAACATAAAAAGGGCAAATTCGAGAGATTAGAATTTGTGTTTTTTAATGTAATAGAATTTTAAAATCCTTCATCGAACCATAGAACAGGTTGAAGTCAACATAACCTTTTATACCTCCCATTTTGTATTTCTCGGTGGTTTGCCAGAATGTCCAGTCGCAGTTCGGTTTGCCTTTATAATCTACTATCCATAGTTTGCATTCTGCCGGTATACCCTCTCTCAGGTAGGTGTTGTAATACTTATAAGGACAATAAATGATGGGGTAAATTCCTGTTTTATAGTAAATAATCGTCATGAATTCGAATAATTCTTTCCTGACAAGTTCTTTCGCAGGCATTACTTTTGCAAACTCAGCATCGAGTACTAGCGGTAAGTCGCCGCTCTGATACCTGACTATGGATAAAAAGTTTTTGGCCTGTTCTTTTGCGGTGCTTTTGTAGCTAAAAAAATGATATGAACCTACCGGAATGTTTAGTTGCCGGATAGCTTTATAGTTTTCTGTGTACTTGGAATCCTGAATGGTACTTCCTTCGCTGGCTTTCAAGAAAATGAAACCGGGTTCTTGTTGCTGCAACTTATTCCAATCGGTAATATCCTGATAGTGCGAAATGTCAATTCCCCAGATTTTCCCCTGCTTTTCTTCTTCTTCAATTTTCGCAGGTTCTTTTTTGGGTTTTTCTACTGCTTTTCCGGTTACTTTTACTCCTGTTTTTATTCCTGTTTTTGCAGGTGTTTTTCCCTTTTGCAAATTTGTTTTAACTGCGCAGGAGTGCACAACCAGAATCAGAATGAATATTTTTAGATACCGGGTTTTCATTATGTTTATAATGTAGTATTTGATAAACCAGCGTGATTTGACTTTAATCGACTGTGTTTTATAGGTCTTGATAATTTAGTTGAAGCAAAAAAACAGACGGAATGACTTTGTTTAGTCACCCCGTCAGTAAGAAATTAGTTGGGAGAGTTTTTAGTCACTCCGAATGAATTTAGTTGATTGATTCCAGGGCTTTCTCGATCGCTTTTTGAATTCCGGCAGCATTTTTACCTCCTGCCGAAGCGAAGAAAGGTTGTCCGCCGCCACCGCCTTGAATTTCTTTGGCTGCTTCGCGGGCAATGTTTACGGCATTCATTCCAGCGGCAACCAGATCATCGCTCAGCAGAACGGTTAACGATGGTTTGCCATCGAATACACATCCGGCTACAAAGAATAGCTTTTCGCTCACCACGTTGCGTATCTGGAAAGCCAGTGTTTTAACAGCGTCGGTAGGTAATTCAGCATCAACCCGAATTACTTTTATGCCATTTACAATTTTTGCTTCTTCGATAAGAATATCGCGTAAGTTCATGATCTTCTCGTGCATGAAATCTTCTACACGTTTCTTTAGGTCGCTGTTTTCTTCAATTGATTTTTGAATAGCAGATATTAAATCGGGTGTGTTGTTGAAAAATTCGCGGGCATCGGAGATGAAGTCCTGCTGTTCGTCAAGCAGTTTCTCTACACCTTTGGCCGTGATAGCCTCAATGCGTCGGATGCCTGCAGCAGTTGATGATTCAGACGTAATGCGCACCATGCCTATTTCGCCGGTAGCTTGCACGTGTGTTCCACCACAAAGTTCGGTAGAAGTACCGAATTGAATTACACGGACCGTTTCACCGTATTTCTCGCCAAACAAAGCCATTGCTCCAAGTGCTTGCGCCTCGGCAATCGGTGTTTCGCGCATTTCGTTCAGCGCGTAGTTTTCACGAATCTTACGATTGGCAATTTTTTCTACAGCACGAATTTCTTCTTTTGACATTTTTTGGAAATGCGAGAAGTCGAAACGCAATGCATCCGGGCTTACATACGAACCTTTTTGCTCAACATGAGTTCCTAACACTTCGCGCAAAGCTTCGTGCAGCAAGTGAGTCGCCGAGTGGTTACATTCAGTAGCTTTGCGTTTTTCGGTGTCAATCGTAGCCGTAAACGTAGCTGTGACGTCGGAAGGAAGTTGTTTGGCAATATGAACTGCTAAGTTGTTTTCTTTTTTAGTATCGAGGATTTCAATTTTTTCTTCTTCGGAAACCAATGTTCCGCAATCTCCTACTTGTCCACCCATTTCGGCGTAGAAAGGTGTGTTCGAAAGCACAAGTTGGTAGAATTCCTGATTCTTTTGTTTCACCTTGCGGTAACGAAGAATTTCAGTGTCAAACGAAGTAAAGTCGTAACCCACAAACGTGCTATCGCCTTCGCGAACCGTTACCCAGTCGCCTGTTTCGGTTGCAGCGGCATTGCGGGCTCGCTCTTTTTGTTTTTGCATTTCCGAGGTGAACTCGTCGATGTTTACAGTGAAATTATTTTCACGGAGAATCAATTCGGTTAAGTCCAGCGGGAATCCAAATGTGTCATACAAAGTGAAAGCCACTTTTCCTTCAATTTCTGTTTTTCCTGCTTTTTTCGAATCGTCCATTACTTTGTCTAGCAAACGGATGCCGGTTTCGAGTGTGCGCAGGAATGATTCTTCTTCTTCTTTGATTACTTTTTCAATCAATGATTTTTGAGAAACCAGTTCGGGATAAGCTTTGCCCATGTTTTCGCTCAATACAGTGATGAGCTTGTACATAAAGGCGTGGCGTTGACCCAGGAATGTGTAGCCGTAACGCACTGCACGGCGCAGAATACGGCGAATTACATAACCGGCTTTGGCATTTGATGGCAATTGCCCATCAGTAATAGAGAAAGCAATGGTGCGAATGTGATCGGCAATTACGCGCATGGCAATGTCCACCTTCTCATCTTTTCCATATTCAGCACCGCACACACGGCCTATTTCGGCAATGATTGGTGTAAATACGTCGGTGTCGTAGTTTGATTGCACCCCCTGCATAGCCATACAAAGGCGTTCGAAGCCCATGCCTGTGTCAATCACCTTGGCAGGTAATCCTTCGAGAGAACCGTCCGCTTTGCGGTTGTATTGCATGAATACATTGTTCCAGATCTCAATCACTTGCGGGTGACTTCCGTTCACAAGTGTAAGACCATCAACTTTGGCACGTTCGTCGTTGTCGCGGATGTCAATATGTATTTCGGAGCAAGGGCCGCAAGGTCCTGTATCTCCCATTTCCCAGAAATTGTCTTTTTTATTTCCGTTGATAATACGGCTTTTTGGCAGGAATTGTTCCCAGATAGTTGCAGCTTCGTCATCGCGTTCCAGTCCTTCGGGTGCATACCCTTCGAAAACTGTTACATAAAGGCGGTCAGTATCCAGTTTCAATACATCGACCAGATATTCCCAAGCCCATTCGATAGCTTCTTTTTTGAAATAATCACCAAATGACCAGTTACCAAGCATTTCGAACATGGTGTGATGGTAGGTGTCGTGTCCAACTTCCTCCAGGTCGTTGTGTTTACCGCTTACGCGCAAACATTTTTGGGAGTCGGCTACCCGGGAATATTTAATTGGGTCGTTGCCCAGAATAATGTTTTTGAATTGGTTCATTCCGGCGTTGGTAAACATCAAAGTCGGATCATCTTTGATAACCATGGGTGCTGAAGGAACGATTTTGTGTCCTTTCGATGCAAAAAAATCGAGAAAAGATTGACGAATTTCTTGTGAAGTCATTTTATAATTTGCTATGACCCCCTGCCCCCTGAAGGGGGTTCAATGAGTCCCCTTTAGGGGATTTAGGGGTTCT
Source organism: Paludibacter sp. (assembly GCA_035254165.1). GTDB lineage: Bacteria > Bacteroidota > Bacteroidia > Bacteroidales > Paludibacteraceae > Paludibacter. The sequence continues at coordinate 2,678 of DATFAW010000047.1, read as the reverse complement.
AGGTTAATAATATCAAATAAAGACTGCAAAAGTAGCTCAAATTTATTATTTTTGCAGCAACTGTTGATATAAATATTGTGATGACCTGTTGATTTTCTTCTCGAAACGATTGATTGACTTTCATTTTCCTCAAATTTTAGGCTTGGGTGTTTGAATTTAATATCCGGGATAAAAGATATTCCTCTTATGGCTAAGAAAAAATTCCATTTCAATTCCGAAACATTAAGTTACGAGCAAATAGAGCACACAATTGCTCATTGGCTTAAGCAGTTGATGATTCATGCCCTTTCGGGAGTGTTTTTGGGACTCATATTTTTCTTTGTCTTTGTTTCAACAATCCAATCGCCTCAGGAAAAGCAGCTTAGACAAGATAAAACCCATATGGTAGCCCAGTATAAAGTGTTGGAGCGGCAATTGGCAGAAGTTCAATATGTGATGTCTGATTTGCAGCAACGGGACGATAATCTTTATCGTGTTGTTTTTCAGGCTGATCCTATTCCGCTTTCGGTGCGAAGAGGAAGTTCGGCAAATACAGAGTATTATGAGCAGTTATTGGATATGACGAATTCTGAAATTGTAGTTTCGACTTCTAAAAAGCTCAACGAATTAAAAAAAGAATTATACATCCAGTCAAAATCCTATGATGAATTGATTCTTTTGGCCAAAAATAATGAAACCATGTTGGCCGATCTTCCAGCCATTCAGCCTGTTTTGAATAAAAATCTTACCCGAATGGCTTCCGGTTATGGGTGGCGTATCGATCCGATTTATCACTCCAGGCGTTTTCATGCCGGAATGGATTTCACTGCCCCTATAGGTACTGATATTTTTGTGACCGGAAACGGAACTGTTGCCAGTGCAGGTTGGGAGCAAGGCTATGGAAATTGCGTGCAAGTGAATCATGGTTATGGTTATATAACTTTGTATGGTCACATGAGTGCTATAAAAGTTCGCGTAGGGCAGAAGCTCAAACGTGGCGATGTGATTGGGCTAGTGGGAAATACCGGAAAATCAACCGGCCCACACTTACACTATGAAGTACATTATAAAGGTCAAATTATGAATCCACAGAATTATTACTTCCTCGATTTGTCGCCTGCTGATTACGATCGCATGGTTCAAATGAGTAATAATGCCGGTCAAATGTTTGATTAGACCCCGACCTCCGTCAAAAGCCGGACAGGCTCTAAAGGAGAGAAAGAAATTAGTATCGAATAGTGAAAGTATGGTTATGGACAATATTAAAAATATAGTAGACAAAAGTAACTTTAATTCTCCGTCAGCTGACGGACTAGGGGTAGCTCCAGGACCGATCGGAATTTTCGATTCAGGTTATGGTGGCTTAACTGTTTTGGACAAAATCCGTACGGAATTGCCCGGATATGATTATATTTATTTGGGTGATAATGCCCGGACACCTTACGGAACACGCTCATTTGATGTGGTATACAAATATACATTAGAGTGTGTCACCAAATTATTTGAAATGGGTTGCCAGTTGGTGGTGCTGGCTTGCAATACGGCTTCAGCTAAAGCATTACGAAGTATACAGCAGCGCGATTTACCGTTGTTAGACCCCAATCGCCGTGTATTAGGCGTTATTCGCCCAACTGTGGAAGCAGTAGGAGCAATGACCAAAACCAAGCATGTTGGTTTACTGGCTACATCAGGAACAGTTCAATCAAACTCCTATCCGCTGGAAATAGCCAAACTACACGAAGATATTCAGGTGACTTCCGAAGCTTGCCCTATGTGGGTTCCACTGATTGAAAACAATGAATATAAGTCGGAAGGTGCAGATTATTTTGTGCGAAAAAATGTGCAACAGTTATTGGCTGCGGATCCCCAAATTGATACAATTATGCTTGGGTGTACACATTATCCGTTGTTGGAGGATAAAATAAAGTCTTTGTTACCGGAAGGAATCAGAGTCGTATCCCAAGGTGAAATTGTAGCTAAAAGTTTGGCCGATTATCTGCAACGACATCCTGAAATGGAAAAACTCTGTACTAAAGATGCTTCAATCCGCTATCTTTCCACAGAATCAGTTGAAAAATTTTCCACTTCAGCTTCCATCTTTCTGAACGATGAAATTCAGGCTGAGCATATTGATTTAGGATAAGATAAAAAGCATTCTAATGATTAACTTCCGGTTATTTTAAACAAAAGAACCACTTCAATTTTCGAAGTGGTTCTTTTGTTTAAAGCGATAGTTGTGATATTTAAAATGGCAGGTCATCTTCAGCATGAGGAGGTGCCTGAATTGCTTCAGCTTGGGGCGCACTCACAGCATTCAGTGTCTCAGTGCTTTCTGGTTTCTTTCCTAATAGCTGGATGGTGTCGGCAAAAATTTCAGTAGTATACCGTTTGATGCCTTCTTTCTCCCACGAACGGGTTTGGATTTTTCCTTCGATGTACAATTGACTTCCTTTTCGGACGTATTTTTCGGCTATTTCTGCCAATCCTCTCCAGGCAACAATGTTGTGCCATTCGGTACGTTCAGGAACCTGAATTCCATTCTGGGTGGTGTAAGCTCTTTCGGTAGTTGCTAATGTGAAATTTGCAACTGCAACATTCTTATCCAAATAGCGGACTTCGGGATCTCTCCCTACATTTCCAATTAAAATCACTTTGTTAACAGACATGTTCTTTTGTTTGAATGGTTAATGAATAATCTT
>DATFAW010000046.1:0-7884 GCA_035254165.1 Paludibacter sp. | reverse complement strand
TGATAACGAGAATAACTTTCTTGACGCTTCGCTAAAAGTTATTTCCCGTAATCAACAATGGTTGCATTATCATTATCATATTTTTTAAATTCTAATAAAAAACAAGTAACAAAACGGTCAACGTTATTCAGGCATTAACATCTTTGTAGCTCGTAACTATTTACTTGTAACTAGTCATAGTATTAGCTTTCTCGTTTTCCTTTCATTAACAAATTCACTGCTTCGTCCATCGATCCGGCTTTGGTTACTGCACCGGAGTTGATAAAGAAGATTTCATCTGCACTCTCTATGGTGTTTAGGCGGTGTGCAATGATAATGCGGGTAGTTGATTTGGGAAGCTTTTTCAAAATATCGTCGAGCAATTGTTCTGTTACAGTGTCGATATTGGCGGTTGCTTCGTCAAGAATAAGCAGGTCGGGGCGGCGCAGTACGGCGCGGATGAAAGCAATCAATTGTTTTTGTCCAAGGCTGATGCCATCGCCCGACGATCTTATTTCGGCGTTCAGCCCGCCGTCGAAACGTTCGAGTAGTCCATCCAATCCCACTTCTTTTAGTTCGTTCAGCAGTTCATCGTTGCTCAACCCGGCGAAACATGCATTTCCGTAGAGAATATTATCGCGCATGGTTCCGGTGAACAGGAATGGCTCTTGCAGAATAAAACCGATTTTGGCAGTTCGGGTGCTACTATCCATGGATCGAATATCAACTCCATTGAGCATTATTTTTCCGGCTGTAGGGTCATACAATCGTGCCATAAGCGAGGCAGTTGTGGTTTTACCACCACCTGTAGGCCCTACAAAGGCGTATGTTTTTCCGCGTTCCAGATCGAAACTTACATCTTTCAGAATATCATTTCCCGGAGTGTAATAGAACGAAACATGACGGAACGATAATAAACAACAGGTTTCTTCTTTTACGGTAGTTTCTTGTACTGTCAGGTTATTTTCCAACACCAGAATCTGCGATATGCGGTCCCAGCCTGCTAATGCCACCTGAAAGTTAGCCCATAGTGCGGCAATTTGCCGAAGTGGATTATAAAAATGATTTATATATGCCAGGAAACTGATTAATAAACCTACTGAAAATTGTCCGGCAACAATAAGGTAAATACCAAATGCCAGCACCACCATTTGTCCGATATTCGACGAGATACTGTACACGGGAGTAAACATGTTATTGGCAATGCCGGCTTTCACAGCGGTTTGGTAGTTTTCGGTGTTTACTTCGTCGAAGCGTTTGCGGAAATAATCGCGGCGGTTAAAAGCCACAATGACCTTGAAATTGTTCAGGCTTTCCTGTATTTCGGAACTCAGACTACCCGTGCTTTTCATGTTGATTGCATTTCTTTTCTTTACCCACGGCGAAATACTACGTGTGAAAACCAATAATACCATAGCTGGTGCCAGTGCTGCCAGTCCCAGTTTTATGTTGATGGACAGCAAGAAAATACCTGCTCCCAACATGGTGAAAATGCTGCTCATAAACTGCACCAGCGATTGCGAAAAGAATTGGTTAATTTTATCGGTATCATTATTTACCCTCGAAATCAGGTCGCCGGCTTTATTCTGATTGAAAAAATCGATGGGTAAATCTTGCAGCTTATTGAAAATGGCGTTTCGCAAATTAAATAGCATACGTTGGCCTACACGCCCCATCAATTGCGCCTGTGTATAACCGCTCACCAGTGCCATGCAAAATACGCCAAACAAAATAATGGAGTATTTTATCACGCCTTCGTAATGTTTGGTTACCACAAAACTATCCACGGCATGTCCCATCAGGTAAGGTCCAATCAGGTTCAGACCCGAATTGATGAAGATAAAAATCATGGCAATGTAGAGATTTTTGCGCTCGCTGCCCATCAGTGTCATCAACCGTTTCAGGGTAGTTCCCGTGCTGACTTTTTCGTTGGATTGGAATCCTTTTTTTATGTTGAGATTGTAGTTCATAATGGTTGTAATTGACCCCTGACCCCCGAAGGGAAATCAGATAGGCCTGATAAAAATCTTAAGTTGTAAAAAATCTTTATTATATGGTAAATATTTTTGTTCAAATAATGTCGTCCCGGCGGGACTTTCTCTCTAAATTGGAATATATTGGCTACCATATTCTCGCTGCTATTAATTCTCCCCTTTAGGGGTTGGGGGTCTCTTCGTAGTGATTTGTACTGCGTTGTGAGTTAAAAATCTGGACATACTCGGGACTCGAATTCATAAGCTGTTCGTGTGTTCCGCAGGCTAAAATTTCGCCTTCTTCCAGCAGGATTATTTGTCCGTAATTGATCACCGAAGCAATCTTTTGTGTCACCGAAAGCAAAGTTATTCCCGGATAATTCCGTGCCACGTTATCCAGGATTTTTTCTTCTGTTTGCCTGTCTACCCGTGCCGTAAAGTCGTCGAGCAACAGTATTTTGGGGTTCACAGCCAATGCACGGGCCAGCATAATCCGTTGTTTCTGCCCGCCCGAAAGGCTGGTTCCCCGTTCGCTTACTATGGTGTCCAGACCTTGCGGCAGGGCATCAATGAAATCATTCAATTCGGCTGTTTCAATGGCTTTTATCATCAGCTCGTCGGTAACTATTTCGTTGAAAGCAATGTTTTCGCGAAGGCTCATGTTGAACATAATGCTGTCCTGGAATACGAACCCTATTTGGTGCTGGAATGTTTCTTTGTTGTAATCGTTCAGGTCGATGCCATCAAACAAAATTGTACCGTTTGCCGGTCTTATCAATCCGGTGAGTAAGTATAATAACTGTGTTTTACCGGCTGCCGTTGGTCCTATTACGGCGGTTCTGCTGCCGGGTTGTATGGCAAGCGAAACGTTTTTCAAAGCCGGTTTGTCACCATAAATCACTGAGATATCCTGCATTTCAATGTTGCCATGCAAAGGGGTGTTCACTGTGCCTGTATCGCGGGTTTCTTCGGCATCCAACACGGTGCAAATGCGGCCATACGAAACTGAAGCCTGCGCAATGAAATTGCTGATAAACCCGATAACCATAATCGGGAAAATAAGTATAGTCAGGTACGAACTGAACGCTGCAAAATCGCCCAGCGACATGGCACCGCTTATCACGTAATGTCCGCCAAGAGCCAGGATAATAAGTGAAGCCATGTTGGCCACGAAAACAACTATCGGTATCAGTGTGGCAAAAAGCCGGAGAATGGATAATCCGAGGTTTCGGGCTTGCGTGCTGGCATCCATGAACTTTCCATATTCGAGCATTTGCGCGTTCAAAACACGAACCAATGCTGCGCCCATAACGCTTTCATTGATAACTTTATTGAGCCAGTCAATAACTTCCCGGCTCTTTTTGAATAGCACTCTTACTTTGCGAAACACAAACATAAATGCCCCGATGATAATCGGAATAATAACCAGAACCGACAACGCCAGTTCCCAGTTGATGGAAATAAGCAGAATGCTTGCACCAATGATGATAAACAGCGAAGAGGCGAGCGATACCACGGCCATGGATACAAACATTTTTATGGAGTCGATATCCGAGGTGAGGTTGGTGAGCAGTTTTGATGGGTTTGATTCTTGAATGAATGTGTAACTCTGGCGGGAGATTTTATCGGCCAGCCTGGTTCGCAAATCGCGTGCAACCCGCTCCGAAGCGTAGGTTTGCAATATGCCTTGTAGAAACGTAAATACAAAAATAATCAGGGATGCTACCAGGAATTCGACGACAATTTTCTCATACGAAAAAGCACCTTTCGAGAAATCGTCGATGCCTCTTGATATCAGTTTAGGAATAACCAGGTTCACTGCATTGCTCAACAAAGCAAAGCCGATCAAACTAAATATCATTAATTTGTACGGCTTCAGCACAGCGAATATGTTAGCTTTGCGGGGTTTCCCGCCGGGAACTTGTTTAGTGTGTTTGTTTACCATTATTTTTTTTTCGAATATTTCATTTGCGCGCAAAGTTACGTATAACCATTCTTAACTAATTATTGATAAGCTATAAAATAACACGGCACCTTGTGAAATTTTGTAAATAAAACAGGTTGCCGGAGAGCAACCTGAGAATTTCGTAAAGATTATTTTACGTTCATAAGTATGCAATAATATCTAATGATCTGTTTTTTGAAAACAATATGTAGATAACCGGAATTAACAACTCGCAACTATTTACTTGTAACTACTTACATCTAAGCATCCAACAGTTTGGCAATATCAAACTTCTTCATTTGCATAAAGGCGGCGGTGACTCTGCCTGCCTTTGTGGGGTCGGTGATCAGCTTAGGCAGTATGCTTGGTACGATTTGCCACGAAACGCCGAACTTATCTTTCAGCCACCCGCATTGTCCTTCTTCACCATCCGCGGTGAGCTTTTCCCAGTAATGATCAATTTCTTCCTGTGTGTCGCAAAACACCTGGAACGAAATGGCTTCGGTGAATTTGAAATCCGGGGTGCCGTTTAAAGCGGTAAATAACTGTCCATTGATTCGGAAAGCCACCGTCAGCACAGTGCCTTCTGGTTGTCCGTGAAATTCAAACCCCTCTTTGCCATAGTAGCTGATAGCTTCAATTGCGGAGTCTTTGAAAATAGATGTATAAAAGTGTGCTGCTTCTTCAGCCCGATTATTAAACCAAAGGCAGGGTGCTATTTGATTTGTCATCGTGTTAGAATTTAGTTGTTTCGGAATAACTTTTAAAATTATTCAGAATACTCTGCCATCCTGTTTGCTGTATCTCAGCCGGATGAATGTTTTCTGCATCGAAAGTCTCTACAATCTCAGTAACATTACCCGAGCTTTTGATTTCAATTTTCACCTGGCGGCCATCGGCTAGTGTATACTCAATCAGATTGTTGGTAATGATATTGTCGTAGGTTCCCCTAAAGTCAAACCCGAAGCTTCCGTCTTTAGCTTCCATGCGATAGTCGAATTTGCCACCAGCGTGCAGGTCGTTCACGGCACTGGTAGTGTGCCAGTCGTCGGAAGCATTGTTCCAGTTGACAATGTCTTCGGGTGTTGTCCACAATTTCCATACTTTCTCCACAGGTGCCTGAACACTGACCTGTACCTTGATAGCTATTTTCCTTTTCGATTCCATAGTTTGCTTATTTTCCGTTGCAGTTAAACATCCACTGAATGCCGAATTTGTCGGTGAGGCTACCGTAATAAGCGCCCCAAAACATATCCTGCAGTTCCATTTCAACTTTACCACCGTTTGATAGTGCTTCGAAAAGTTGTTGGGTTTCTGCCCGGGTATCTGTTTCCAACATAATATAAACATTGTTTCCTTTGTTCACCTTGAATCCCATTGATTCGGGAGCATCGCTACCCATTAAAACATGCCCGCCCACGATGGGAAGTTCGATGTGCATAATCAGGTTTTTGTCCTCTTCCGCCAGTTGTGGAGCTCCTGCAGGTGGCGGAAAATCGCCAAAGCGTGCTACACCGCCTCCAATGAATTCGCCACCAAAAACTGATTTGTAGAAATTAAAAGCTTCCTCCGTATTGCGGGGAAAATTTAAGTATGTGCTAGTCCGTGCCATAATAGTAAGTTTTGAGTAATTACTATAACAAAGACTTTGCACTTTTGTTTGACCTGAAAAAAATGCTCTTTAATTCTACAGGCAGGTTATTGATTTGTGCTTTTTGAGATTTGCGAATAATAAAATCCCCGGCTGAATATTTGCAGATATTCGGCCGGGGTAAGGGAGATTGAAAATACGAATAAAGTGGGAAGCTGATTAAGCTACTTCCTGAACTTTTTTTGATTTTCGATATAGATAAGAGTTGAAAATGTTTCTTTTGGCAAAGCGTAATTGTTTGTCTGCATTGATCAACCGGGTATAGATGTTTTTCGAAACACCGAAATACTCGTAGGTTGAGCCATCCATAAAGGTAACTTCCAGTAATTGTCCTTTGAGTTTGAAATCAGCCAGGCCGGTTTCGGCTGAAAGCGCATGCTCTTCTTCGTTGGCGGCTATGGTTTCGGGCGAAATACTTACTAAGAAATGATATCCGTCAATAATCTGGCGACTTTTAAGTTCGGCTTCGGCAGCCAGCGCTTCATCATTGGCAAATTTATCGGGGTGCCATTCTTTTACGAGGTTGCGGTAGGTGGTTTTTAGTGTTTTAAGGTCAGTGTCAGGTTCAACATTAAATAATTTCTTGTATTCGTTAATACGTTTCATAAATGGTTCTTTTCTGTAAATTTTAGTTGTATTTGCTTCGCAGCCGATTTAGAAATGCACTGATTAACTGTGCTTTTTCTAAACCGGCTGCAAAGGTACGGATTTTATAGCTTTGAAAACGAATTATTTAGTGTTTATGGGCGAAATAACTGTTTGGGAAAAGATGAATCAAAAGGAATCTGGACGGCAAAGTGTAATGAAAAGTCATGGCGTCAGAAAATCTCTTATTGCTACGGCTTCATTATGCTCCTTATCTTTAGCGGCATACAGCAAGGTAACTTTGCCATTTTTAAGTTGCTCATCCAGCAAAGCTAATTGTTTCGGGTTATTTCTAAGCTCCACGAAATATCGTTTCCTGAACTCATCCCATTTTTCCGAATCATGATCAAACCATTTTCTGAGTTCAGTACTCGGGGCAATATCCTTTAACCATAAATCAATGCATGCTTTTTCTTTAGTCAGACCCCTTGGCCATAATCTGTCAACGAGGATGCGTGCACCGTCTTCAGTTTCCGGCTTGTCATATACACGTTTAATTTGCATATAGCCTTCAGCTATTCTTATCTGTACCGACTTGAATAATTTTATTCCGTAAACTTAATAACATCCACAGGGCAGTTATCTGCTGCTTCCTTTATTTTAGCTGTATATTCAGCATAATTCACTCCTTCAATGATGGTTGAAATATCTTGTACCAAAAATACTTGCGGACAAATATCTTCACAAACACCACAGGCGGTGCAATCTTCTTCGATCCAAACTTTTGTAATTGCCATGATTTTAGTTTTTTATGGTTTATTTATCTGATCATATTCTTGTCGAATTCGGCAAGGATTTAGACTAAAACAATTTATATTTTTCTTTGTTCGGGGTTATGGGTTGCAATTCTAAAGGGGGGCTTGCTTTTAGCAGCGGCGCTGGCAGAGACAATGCTGAATACTGCGCATTTTATGCTACAGCGAACCGGGTTTAATATTTAGATACGTTGCTCTTTGTTTTTTTATGCTACATTTATCGGTGCTTCGGTATACATCTCTTTTCCTTCGTGCCGGCGGATGGTGTGGGCTTTCAGGGTTGAAACAACTCTCCCAACATAATGGGAAGGTAAGGATAAGACATGCCACTCTTGTAGCTCTTTAGGGGATAGTGTTAGTGACTGAATAACACTGACCAGTCTACTCTTTTTCTTCTTTCTTCAATTTCTGTGATAGTTCAGCTATTTCTTTCTTAAGCTCTACCATTTTAAGTTCGCGATTAATGGCTATATCATAATACCATTGTAACTTTTCTATCTTTGTCTTGATTATCAACTCATTTTCCTTTCGGTCAGTTATGTCTAAAACAAATCCTTCATAATAAAGCTTATTCCCATTCTTGTCGCGTAATAGTTTGCTGTTTAATGAGACCCAAATTATTTCTCCATCTAATCGTCTGAACTGGCATTCGAAGCCTAGAACAACATCCTGGATGTCGAATAACGATCTGTATCTGATTTTTTCATTCGGGTCTAACCAATGATCATAATCTAAAGGCTTTGCTGAATTTTCAACGATATAAGGTGAATTGTATCCCAACATTCTAGCCAGCGCTTTGTTTGCTTTGATATATTCTCCTTTCGCTGAAATTTGAAACATACCCTCGAGTGCATTGTCATAGATATTACGATACTGCTTTTCACTTTCTTTCAATAGGGCTTCAGCTTTTTTACGTTTGCCTTCTTCTTTGATGAT
>DATFAW010000045.1:0-8494 GCA_035254165.1 Paludibacter sp. | reverse complement strand
CACCTTGTTCTTCGAGCGCTTTCAGCACGCCGGCATGACACAAACCTTTAATACCACCACCACTAAGCGCAATGCCTATTTTATAAGGTTTTCTGTCGAAAAGTTTCAATAGACTCATGATTTATCAGTTGGTTGATTATGTTGACTAGTTAATTGAGTGACTGGTTGATTGGATTAGTTCGTTTAATTGGCCAATAAACTAATTGACGAATCAACCAATATTCTAATCAACCACAAACAAACTAAACCGAGTACTTCGAGAATTTATTCATCACCCGCTCATAGTATGTTTTTGAAACAGGGATATCGGGCGTGTTTTCGGCATCAAGCTCCAGGTAAATTCCATCCTTGGTTTTCCGTAGCACCTTTACTTTATCCAAATTGACGATAAACGACCGGTGGCAGCGAACCAGCGAACTTTCCGTTGTCAGGTTTTCTTCCATCCATTTCAATGAATTACGGAGCAGGAAATGCGAAAGCTTCGATTTATTGAGGTAATGGATAGTGGCGTAATTATCAGCCGAATCCACATATAATAAGTTTTCCAGCATAATGGAAATCTTCAACTCCCCTTTTTCGTCCGGAAAAGCCACTAAGCTTTTTTTAGGCGCTTCGGCAGGTTGCTCTTCTTGCGATAACTTCTCGAGCATATGGCTTTTGTCGCGCCACGAGAAGTACAACCACAAAATAGCATAAGGCAGCAGCAAAATAAGGCTTGCATGAAAAGCCGAATCATTAAATATCTGGACAAAATCACGCATTGCATTCTCCTCTGGAATAAACTTGGTAAACAAGGCGTAAAACATAGACATGGACAATATCTCTGCCAATACCCAAAGTCCGTATTGCCCGTAGTTGATGGAGTTTTTACGGACATAAGCAAGCATAATAAGCCGGCTGATGACTACCACCAACATACCGACCAACACAATCAGGCTGGCAAATATGAAAAATTTCAGGTCGGATATCTTATACCAATCCCGCGATCCAAAGGGTTTGAAAATATTGATGAACAATAAAGCAAAGGCAGCAGTAAACAATATCAAACGTATGACATTGTTCTTTTCAGTCAAATAAGCAGGAATCTTATTATTCATAGGCTTGTACGGTATCAAATAACATAGACAAAGGTATGTTTTTCTGTGCAAACAAACAAACAAACCACATTTTCACAGCATGGGATTTATCTGTCCCACCATTCACTTTTTCGCCCCTGATTTCAATATTTTATCCCAATTGAACTATAAACTTCCCTGATTGTTGAAAAACAAGAAGCTATGCAGTTCCTTTGTATCGAAAATTAGTTTATAAAGTATGAATTACTCCCAACGACAAATCGAACTCAACGCTCAATTCCAACTCGGAATTGACACGCACCTAAGCGGATCCGATATTGATATTCGTTTCTTCTCATTTACAAGTTCCGCACTTGGTTCATTTAGCGATAAAGAACTAATCAGTCCGGAAGATAAAAACATCGCCGAAAATCTTTCGTTTACTTATCCGGTATTCATAGCCAGGGAAACGAAACAAGCCAACAAAGCCATTCTGCTTTTGCACGGACTGAACGAACGTAACTGGAGCAAATATCTTACCTGGGCAGAATATCTTTGCAAAGAAACCGGCAAAGCGGTCATCCTCTTCCCCATTGCTTTTCATATGAACCGGTCGCCAATCACCTGGTCAAACCCAAGAGCGCTGCAAAACCTTATGGATTTGCGACGAAAGAACAATGGAGAAGACCGGTCACTCAGCTTCGCCAACGTGGCGCTGAGCGAGCGAATCTGCGAGAAGCCAAGCCGGTTCTACAGCTCAGGACGCCAAAGCATCAACGATTTGGCTCAATTATTCAGTGACATAAAACAAGGCATTCATCCGCTCTTCACCGAAAACACGCAAATTGATATTTTCTCTTACTCGATCGGAGCGTTTCTTTCGCAGATAACCGTCATGACAAATCCCAATGGTCTTTTTTCGGACTCCAAACTGTTTATGTTTTGCGGTGGAGGAATTTTCAGTTCCATGTTCGGCGAATCGCGGAGTATAATGGACAGATCGGCCTTTGCCCGATTGCTTCAATATTACATGACCGACTTTTCGAAAGAAGTAAAGCCCAATTCCATAACTGATAAAATCTACGATTCGTTTTTCAGCATGATTACACCGGACAGAAAGAAAACCGAAAGAGAGCAATTCTTCAAACAATTAGGCAATAGGATTGAAGGAATCTCACTAAAAAAAGACAAAGTAATACCTTATTGCGGTGTGGTAGAAGCTCTTGGAACCGAGAATGCAAAATCAAGAATCAGCTTACTCGATTTTTCGTTTCCTTACTCCCACGAAAACCCATTTCCGCTTGGAAACCGGCTGAAATTGGAAGAAGTGGCGGAAGTAGATGCCTCCTTCAATCGGATTTTCGGACAAGCCGCTCAATTTCTGGCTTAATTGTTTAACTGTTTTGCAACACGTGATGTGCCGGTGCTTTAAACACCTGCACATTTTTTTTATTATTGAGCAACCAATACCTTTTTTCAATTATATTTGCACTTGCGAACCAGTCTCAAAGTTAAACTCACACAACCACAATTGAAAAAAGCATGGATAATTTCCTTATCATTTTGGTAGGAATCTTTTTAATCACCGGACTGATTGGTTGTCTGATCTCGAAATTACCCGGCATACCTATCAGCTATCTGGGCATAATGACACTTCACTACAGCTCAATTGCTGAATTTTCTCCACATTTTTTGATCCGCTGGGGAGTGATTATAATTGCTATCCAGGGGCTTGATTATTTGATTCCCAGTTGGGGAAAGAGAAAGTTTGGCGGAAGTAAAATATCTATCTGGGGAAGCTTGCTGGGCACACTTGCAGGAATGTATTTCGGAGCTTGGGGAATTATAGTTGGCGCCATTACAGGAGCACTTGCCGGCCAACTTTTAGCAGGCAAAGAAAGTAATCGAGCCATCCGCGAAAGCGTAAGTTCATTTACATTCTTTATTTTTGGCAACATCTCCCGATTCGCCGTGGCCGGTATTTTATTTTATCATTACGTTGATAGCTTAACGTACGTCATATAAAACACAAAAGAGGCTGTATCAAAAGTATTTTTTGAACGCAAATAACACAAAAAACACAAATCAACGCAATTTTATTAAATCAATAATCTGACAATTACGTTTGACTTGAAAAGTCTTATTTGCGAAAATTTGTGTGGCTTGCTTATTTGCGTGCTTTTGATACAGACTCTTTGTGGTTGCTCTAATCTATCAGTTTAGCTTTTCCAGCACCTCGTCCAACGAAGCCAAGCCCTGCTCACCGGTTTTCATATTCTTCAGCATGACTTTATTCTCTACCATTTCAGTTTCGCCTACAATGGCAACAAACGGTATTTTTTTATTGTCGGCATAGCTCATTTGCTTTTTCATTTTAGCCGGTTCAGGATAAATTTCAGCATTAACGCCTTTTGCTCTCAAAGCGCTCAGCCATGGTAAACAATACATTAATTCCTTTTCGCCAAAGCTGACAAACAGAATTTTTGTTTGCTCCACGGAAGTTTCAGGATATAAATCCAACTGATTCAGCACATCGTAAATACGGTCGGCACCAAACGAAATGCCCACACCCGAAACACCCTCCATGCCGAAAACGCCCGTCAGGTTATCGTAACGTCCGCCACCGGTAATACTGCCCATTTCCACATCCAATGCTTTTACTTCAAAAATAGCCCCGGTGTAATAGTTCAGTCCGCGTGCCAAAGTCAAATCCAACTCGATGGCAGTTTCCACTTTCATGGCTTCGCACAGTCCGAAAATAGTTTCGAGCTCCGAAACGCCCTTCAAACCGACCTCCGAAGACGCAAGAACCATTTTCAATTGCTCCAGTTTTTCAGAGTTGCTTCCGCTAAGCTTTAAGATTGGTTGCAATTTGGCAATAGCCTCGTCCGAAATACCTTTCGAAACAATTTCCTCATTTACTTTTTCCAATCCGATTTTATCCATCTTGTCAATAGCAACGGTAATATCAGTAATCTTTTCGGCTTCGCCAATGATTTCGGCAATACCGGAAAGTATTTTTCGGTTATTGATTTTAATAACGACATTGATTTTCAGGCGGCGATACACTTCATCCACAATCTGGATCAGTTCCAGTTCATTGAGTAACGAATTGCTTCCCACCACATCCACATCGCATTGGTAAAACTCGCGGTAACGTCCTTTCTGTGGACGATCGGCACGCCAAACTGGTTGAATCTGGTAGCGCTTGAATGGAAATGAAATTTCATTCTGGTGTTGCACCACAAAACGGGCAAAAGGCACAGTCAAATCATAACGAAGGCCTTTCTCCGAGATTTTATTCGTGAGTTTTATACTGTTGCGTCCAAGTAGTTCATTATCGGCCAGCCCATTCATATAATCACCCGAATTCAAAATTTTGAAGAGCAATTTATCTCCTTCTTCGCCATATTTACCCATCAAGGTCGACAGGTTTTCCATGGCAGGAGTTTCAATCTGTTGAAAACCATACAAACGAAAAACATCTTTTATGGTATTAAATATATAATTACGGTTCGCCATTTCCTGTGGCGTAAAATCGCGGGTTCCTTTTGGAATGGAAGGTTTTTGCATGTTTCGTTTATTTTACCACTAAGGCACTAAATGCACAAAGTTACACTAAGTATATTTATTTTACTATCTCTTTTAAAATCAGTTCCGTTGCACCAGTATTTTGCTTCACGTATTCTCCGGCAATTTTCCCTGCTTCGCTATCATCGAAAAGCTTGTCGAGTTGTGCTTCGAGCGTTTCGTAATCGCTAATGGAGAAAGCTCCCCCGGCAGCAATCAGTTCACGGGCTTCACGGAATTTTTGGTAATTCGGTCCGAAAACAACCGGAACATTATATACCGTAGCTTCAAGTGTATTGTGAATACCCACACCAAATCCACCTCCAATATACGCCACATGGGTGTAACGATAAATAGACGAAAGCAAACCGATCGTGTCAACAATCATACAACTGGACGACAAAATACTGGAATCATCCGCCTGCGTATATCGTATGAAATTATTTCCAAGCAGTTTAAAAATACCAGACAAGTGCGCTTCATGAATTTCGTGCGGCACCAGAATCAACTTCACGTCAGCATGCTCTTTCAGGTATCGAACCAGCAATTCTTCATCCTTTGGCCATGTACTTCCTGCAACGATTACTTTTTGAGCATCTTTTACAAATGCTTCAACCAACGGAATTGATTTAGCCTGGCTTGCCAAGTCTGCCACACGATCAAAACGGGTATCGCCTGACACCGAAACATTGTTTATTCCATGCGCCTGCAATAATCCTTGCGAAGGTTTATCCTGCACAAAGATATGTTTGAAAGTTTTGAGCAAGCTTTTATACCAGTTGCCGTATCCTTTGAAAAACACTTGCTCGGGACGGAAGATGGCGGAAATACTGAAAACAGGAACATTCGCAGCCTGCAATGCCAGCAAATAATTAGGCCAAAATTCGTATTTAATAAAAATGACTTTCGAAGGCTTTACAAGATTCACAAAACGCCTGGCATTCCCGGGTATGTCAAGCGGGAGATAAGAAATAATGTCGGCACCGGCGTAATTCTTTCTTATTTCGTAACCCGAAGGCGAAAAGAAAGTCAGAAGGATTTTTGTTTCAGCCTTTTCCCGTTTAAGTTGTTCGATAACGGGGCGCCCTTGCTCAAATTCGCCCAACGACGCTGCATGAAACCATACATAACGGGCATTAGGGTCTATTTTCTCCTTCAAAAGTGCAAAAGCCTGCTGTTGTCCTTTGCGAAGCAACCGTGCCTTTTCATTGAAAAGCGAAGCGATAAAAATCAATACTCCGTAAAGATAAATGCCTATATTATAAATAAATTTCATAAAAACACCCCTAACCCCTAAAGGGGAAATTAAATTACTCCGTCTCTAAATTTTTTTCGGAAAACCTTTTATCTACTCGCCAAAGCCCCCTTTAGGAGGTTGGGGGTAAAAGAAAAGGCATTTCAAAAATAATTTTGAAACGCCTTTAAAAGGTTTGAAAGTCAGAATTACTTTCTGATACCCAACTCTTTGATAATTGCACGGTAACGGTTAATATCGTTATCTTTCAAATAATTGAGAAGACGACGACGTTTTCCTACCAAAATTACAAGAGCGCGTTCTGTACTATAATCTTTTTTGTTTGACTTTAAGTGACCAGTCAAATGGTTAATACGGTATGAAAACAATGCTATCTGGCCTTCAGTTGAGCCAGTATCAGTGTTAGACTTTCCGTGCTTAGCGAAGATTTCTTTCTTAATTTCAGAAGTTAAATACATGATAATTTATTCAAAATAAATGTTTTAAAATACAAACTTAGCAATGCACACATCACAAAACTACATGTTTGATTTTGAGCTTGCAAAGATAGTTTTTTAATTTCGGATGACAAAACGTCAACTCACTTTTCTTGAAAAAACATCTCGTAATGAGCCATCTGCCCATTTTATAGTGCATTTATCGAAATAAAATTTACACAAAATAGTCACTGAAACGCCAATAGCAGAGCCAACAAGCACATCCAAAGCAAAATGCTGGGACAAATAAATGCGGGAACAACCCACTAACACTGCCAACAAAAAATACAGAAAATGGATTGTTGGTTTTTTAGTATAAAATGCTAATGCCAGGAAAAATGCAAATGCAGTAATGGTATGCCCGGATGGAAAGCTATGAGATGAATGCAAATGTTCACCTACAATCTGGTGCAACTGAACAGCCGGAAAATGTTCCTTGAAATAAAGTAGTGGCCGTGGTTCGTTCCATGTTTGTTTTATAATTATCGAAACCAAACCTGAAGCTAACTGCGAAACCAAAACAAAGAGTGCCGTTCTATATCGATAAAAAAGCAAACCGGCTATCACCAAATAGGGAACCCAATCGCCTACATACGTGTAATAATGAAAGAAAACATCTCCAATTGGTGTATTAAACGATGTAAGCCACAAGTGCAAGTCAGCTTTTCCATAGCTAAAAATCAACGCAACAAAAATTGCAACACACAACAAGTATGGAATGTAAAAAGCCCAATAACGATAGAGTTGTTTCATATATTATTTAATTGGCAAGTTAATAAGCAAACGAAATAGCAGTCTTGATCTATTAGCTTTTCAGCTTTCGACTTCTCAGAATCTCTCTTTTCCCCGGTGGTCCCGGCAAGCGTTCCACCTGAAATCCGGCAGCTTGCATAGCCCGGCGAACAACACCTTTGGCACAATAGGTTGTGAGAACTGCTCCGGCATTGCAATGTTCGAAAATCATGTCGAAACGCCCCTGCGTCCACATTTCAGGCTGTTTTTCGGGTGAAAAAGCATCAAAAAACACAATATCGAATTTATCTGCGAGAGTATAACCGGTAAAATCGGTTTCTATTTTCTTCAAGGTGAAAAACGGAGTAATTTGTATTTCTTCATTCCACGGCGAGGTATGCATAAGCTCAAAACAGCTCCTTTTTTCGGGCGAAAGCTCTTCAGGATAATTCAACCGCAGCGCCTTCTCAACTTCCACCGGATATTTTTCGAGTGAAGTATACTGAATATACCTACCGCTCCTCTCCGCCTCCACCATAGCCAGAAATGCATTCAGACCTGTACCAAAACCAACTTCCAGCACCTTGGCTTCTGATTTAACGCATTGTTTTAATCCTGCTTCGATAAAAATATGCCGGGATTCCTGTATCGCACCATGCGATGAATGGTAGCATTCATCAATTTCAGGCACGTATAAACTATTCGACCCATCTTCGGTCAATATTAATTCATAATTCATAATTCAACAATGCATAATTATCACTTCGCAAAAGTAGTAAAAAAAAAGACAGCCACCATTCGCTATAGAATGGTGGCTGTTTAATTCCGAATTATGCATTAATTTAGTAGTTTGTTTTCTCTACTTCGAAATAAGCTTGTGGATGAGCACAGGTTGGACAAGCTTTTGGAGCTTCTTTACCTACATGAACGTGACCACATTCACGGCATTGCCAGGTAGTTTCTTCTTCGCGAGAAAAAACAGTACCGGCTTCTACGCGTGCTTGCAATGTGCGATAGCGTTTTTCATGTTGTGCTTCTACGGCAGCAATTTTACGCCATGTAGCAGCAATATTGGCAAAACCTTCGGCTTCAGCAACATCAGCAAAATGAGGGTACAAATCAGTCCATTCTTCATTTTCGCCATTAGCTGCTTCTTTTAAATTTTCTGCAGTAGTAGAAATAATGCCGGCAGGATAAGATGCCGTGATTTCAACCATTCCACCTTCCAAATAGCTAAAGAACTTCTTTGCATGTTGCTTTTCTTGCTCGGCTGTTTCCAGAAAAATAGCAGCAATTTGTTCAAAACCTTCGGTTTTTGCAACTTTTGCAAAGTAAGTGTAACGCATACGAGCCTGACTTTCGCCGGCAAACGACTTAAGCAAATTCTTTTCGGTTTCTGTTCCTTT
>DATFAW010000044.1:0-3187 GCA_035254165.1 Paludibacter sp. | reverse complement strand
TTTTCATAATGGGGTTGTATTTCTTCAACTCCAAACGTGCCGGTGTATTTTTTCTGTTTTTCACAGTAATATAACGTGATGTACCGGGCAGACCGCTTTCTTTATGCTCTGTGCATTCCAAAATAACTTGGACTCTTGCTTCTTTCGATTTTTTTGCCATTGTGTAGTTCTCCTAAAAATTATGCGTATAAATACCCTTTTTCTGACGCTTTTTTAATGGCAGCATCTAATCCAATTTTGTTGATGGTACGTAGTCCGTTAGCTGACACATTCAAGCTAATCCAAGTATCTTGCTCTACCCAATAGAATTTCTTTGTAAACAAGTTCACATCAAATGTTCTTTTGGTACGACGTTTTGAGTGTGATACGTTGTTTCCTACCATTGCTTTTTTACCGGTAATCTGACAAATTTTTGACATTTCTATATCTTTTTATTGTTTACATTTTTTCTCAAAAACAGTGTGCAAAAGTATAGTATTTTTTTCAGATGCACAAGCTTTTCTATCTTTAAATTTCAATAATTCCGTTCTTTCTCCTTACAGTCAAAATAAATAACTGATAATGTTTTATTTATTTCATAATATTTCTTTCAACATAAGCAATCCGGCTTGTGTTGCCCTCAAAATATTTTGCTCTCGTAACGCACCGAATCTAAATTCGCGACTTATTGTTTTTCCTTCCGAACTCACTGCAATCCAAACTGTTCCAACTGGTTTTTCGGCTGTTCCACCTGTCGGGCCGGCAATTCCCGAAGTTGCTATGGAAACATCACTTTTCAGTAATTTCCTCACACCTTTCGCCATTTGCTCCACTACCTTCTGACTCACAGCTCCATCTCTTTCCAAATCATCGGCAGAGACTTGCAAAACATTCGTTTTTATCTCATTGGCATAAGCCACCACCGAACCTTTAAAAAAATCGGAACTTCCCGGAATCAAGGTGAATTGATGAGCGATATTTCCACCGGTACAACTCTCGGCCGTAGCCACCATCAACCCTTTTGATTTGAGCAAATTTCCAACTAAATCTTGAACGGGCA
The DNA here is from genome assembly GCA_035254165.1 of Paludibacter sp. GTDB lineage: Bacteria > Bacteroidota > Bacteroidia > Bacteroidales > Paludibacteraceae > Paludibacter. The sequence goes on along the minus strand of DATFAW010000044.1, from coordinate 2,148 downwards.
TATCTTCATAAGCCACAATAGCACTTCCAAGTAATTGCGATAGTTTATCTATATGCTGATTGATACTAAATTCCAAAGCAAGCACATCGTCGGACAATCCACTTAAGCGCAACTTAATAATACCTGAATTAGGCAAATAAGCCAAGCTAATATATTCCGGCAGTTCGTTTTCCCAATCGGCAATTTTCAAAGCCAGAGCTGACTCCGGATAACCATAAACCTGCACTGTTTTATGAATTAAAACTGGAGTTTTGAAATAATTTTGCAAACGAGGAATAATCTCAGAACTCATTGCTTGCTTCATTTCATAAGGGACACCCGGCATAGACACAACAACTTTTCCGTCCTGTTCGAACCATGTGAGAGGCGCTGTGCCGACCTTATTTTGTATCACTGTACAATTTTCGGGAACCATGGCCTGCGCTCTTGTCAGGTCGTTTAATACAAAATTCGGCCGAGTCAAAAATAATTGTTTGATATTATCAAGCACCGATTCATCAAAAACCAATTTTGTATCAAAATACCTGGTCAATGTTTGCTTGGTAATATCATCATTAGTCGGACCAATTCCACCAGTAAAGAGAACAACATCAGCACGGTTCAAAGCCAAATCCAACGATTCAACAATATGTTTTTCATCGTCATGGATTGAAGTAATTTGAGCCAACTCAAATCCGCATTTATTTAATTCAGTTGCCATCCATGCCGAATTAGTATCAACAATTTGACCAATCAGAATTTCATCGCCAATGGTAATGATTTCTACTTTAACTCGATTTGTATCCATCCTATTTTATATTTTTAAATTCTTCGTCAGCAATTTCAAGCTGTTCAAACCACTTTTGCCCAAATCTGCGAATTAACGGTTCTTTCAAAAACTGGTAGACCGACACCCCTAACTTCCCGCCAAGCTTACGGGCACAATTGCACACGCTCCAGCGATGATAATTTACAGCCGTAAACTCATCGTACTTTTGCAAACGAACGGGATATAAATGGCAGGAAATGGGCTTATAGAAATCTGTTTTACCTTCACGAAATGCTTTTTCGATTGCACATTTACACATTCCGTCTTTGTCGGTATATGTAAAAACACATTCGGCACCATTCACAATAGAAGTTACCGGCTCACCATCATCATCAATATACGAAACACCTTGTTTACGAATCACTTCTTTCGATGTTTCGGTCAAATCATCCCAAATAGTCGGCAAAAGTTCTTCAATAATTTTCACTTCATCCTCTTCAAGGGGTGCGCCATCATCTCCTTCAATGCAGCATATGCCTTGACATGAAGACAAATCACACACAAAGTGTTCATCTAAAAGCTCAAGACTTATTATAGTATCATCAATTTGTAACATTCTTATCAATTATCAATAAATAGTAGTTTTATAAATTAGCACGCTGGCAGACCAGCATATTCTCATTGATCATCATGACCTTTCAACACAGGCAAACTTATGTGGTACTTAACAGCCAAAACCCGGGTCAGAATAACTGAACCGGCAGAAGCCATCTGGGTAACGGTGGGTGACACTTTCATTAAATCACATCCAAAAAACACCAAACCACCAATCACACAAGCCAAAGCATAAATATCTTTTCGAAATATTAACGGTAATTCGTTAATCAGAATATCGCGGGTAATTCCGCCAACTGAACCGGTTATCATACCCATTACAATCGCCACCCAAAATGGAAATCCGGCTCCTAAAGTCCGTTCGATTCCAACTACCACAAACAGACCCAAACCTATGGCATCGAATATAAAAAAGGTATTATTAAGCCGGATCAAATACTTTCCAAACAGAATGACCGAAAGCAATGCAAACGCCGTCACAATAAGATATGAAGGCTGAAGCATCCAAAACGGCGTAACATTCAGCAACAAATCGCGCGTGGTACCACCACCAATTGCAGTGACCAGTCCAACTACATAAGCACCAAACCAATCAAACCGTTTAGCTGAAGCTAACCTAATTCCGCTTATTGCAAAAGCAAAAGTTCCGGCATAATCAATTAAATCAATAAAGTTCAGCTCAAGCATTGGTTTCTATTTTGATTTTCATCTAAACAACAATAAAAAAGAAAGCGTACCAAAAAATTTGATACGCTCCAATTAATATTTTTGATACCAATTATTTT
>DATFAW010000043.1:0-7938 GCA_035254165.1 Paludibacter sp. | reverse complement strand
AATATTGAACTAAAAATACATCCGTAAATTATTATTGGCTTAATTTATATTGTTATATTTGTGCCGCCATACACATATTCTGCGTTAAAATATCTATTTGTGAATATATACATGAATATATCCGATATTTATAGTGACTTTTTTGAATGAAAAAAGTGATTCTGATTATCGAAGATTGGCAGATTTAAATTTATGCACGTTTAAAATTCATTATTATGAGAAAAAACACAATCACAATTTTATTCATCTTGTTGTCCTTCTTCAATCTCAGTGCAGAAAAAGCCCCCATGAAGTATGGGAAAGTAGATCAGGCTGATCTGGCAATGAAAGTTTATCCTGCCGACTCCAGCGCTTCAGCTGTGGTTTTGTGTAATTATGGTTATTTTGATGCCCGCGAAATGCAATTTGTCCACCAAATGCGAATTAAAATCTTAAAAGAAGAAGGGAAAGATAATGGAAACTTTTCCGTTCCTGCTTCAGAAAAAACTAACGTTAAAGGCCAAACTATCAACATGGAAAATGGTGTTCCGGTTGTAACTAAACTTAATAAAGACGGAATTTTTATTGAAAGAGTTACCAAAGGATTATATCGTGCCAGAGTAGCTATGCCTAATGTAAAAGTTGGCTCTGTAATTGACGTTGAGTTTTATTATACTGGCTTACCCTCCCACTGGGATTTTCAAAAAACAATCCCTATGCGTTGGAGCGAATTGATACTTGAAGAAAGCACTTATTTTTCGTTTCGAAAGAATTTCATCGGTTATATTCCACTTTCGGAATCTACAAATGATAGATGGGTTGCTAAAGACGTACCTGCTTTTAAGTCTGAACGATATGTCAACAATATTGAAAACTATCTGAGTAGAATGAATATTGAAATTTTAAGCATCCACATTCCGGGCAGTTTTTATAAAGATTATGCTAGCGATTGGAATGCTGTTGCAAAAATTTTACAAGAAGACGACGATTTTGGTGTAAATTTATCTCAATTAAACTTATTCCTAAACGGTTTAAAAAAAGAAATAAAGGAGTCAACAACAATTCCAGAAGAACGTTTATCAAAAGCTTATGAAGCAATCAAAAAAATAAAATGGAATAATGAAGAATCCATTGAGGCTTCAAAAAGCGGGTTGAGTTACGCCTTTAATAAAAAAATCGGTAATGTGACGGACATCAATCTGAATTTAGTAATCTTACTCCGAAAGTTGGATATTGATGCTAACCCCGTGGTTTTGAGCACGCGTCAAAACGGACTATTACCTCCTTACTCAGTAAGTTTAGACAGATTAAATTACGTAGTGGTTCAAGCGGTTATTGGGGATAAAACATACTTACTTGACGCGACTGAAGATAATCTGCCACTAGGCATGCTCCCCGAACGTGCCATCAATGGCAAGGGCATGGTGGTAAAAAAAGAAAGCCAGGAATGGATAGATTTAACCCCAAAGAAAAAGGATAAATCAATTTCGGTTTTGAACTTAAAGCTCTCACCGGATGGTATTATGAAAGGTGAGTGGAAAAAATCGTACTACGATTACAGCGCACTTGACCAACGCATCAGTTATAAAAAATTCAACAGCCAGGATGAGTATTTAAAGTCTATTGAAAGCAATCATATTGGTCTTTCTGTTGAAAACTATAATTTAATTGGAATTGACAGCCTTCAACAGCCATTACAGGAGAACATGTCTATTGTTTTGAAAAATAAAACTACAAAAGCAAATAACCAGATGTATATTAATCCATTGCTATTTGACAAATACGCTGAGAACCCTTTCAAAGCAGAACAAAGAGCATATCCTGTGGATTTTACAACTCCAATCGAAAGAACTCAGATTTTTACTCTCGAATTATCGACAGGTTATTCCATCGATCAGTTACCTAGAAACATAAAAATGGCATTACCAGAGAATACTGCAAGCTTCCAAATGTTCTCTTCTGTCGAGGAAAATAAGGTTCAAGTTCTATTTAAACTGAATATCAACAAACCTGTTTTTTATCAACCAGAATATCAAAATCTGAAAGCATTCTTTGATGAATTGGTAAAGAAGCAGTCTGAGATGCTGATAATTAAAAAGATCTAAAGTTATGATTAAAAGAATATGTTTAAACATGGCATTTCTTCTCTCATTGGCAGTTTTATCAGCTAAAGAGTTGAAATACCCGGTAAGTGAAATTCCAGCTGGTTTAAAAGAAAATGCGCACACAGTATATCGAGTTTATCAACAGGAAATAGAGATAAAATCGGAGAAATCGTCCACAATTACTGTTACTGAAGTACGCACTATTCTCAATAAAAATGGAGAGGGGAATAGTTATTTTAGAGAGACTTACGACTCTATGGATAAAATAGCGGGTCTAAAAGGCAAGGTGTATGACGAACAGGGAAAACAAATTCGAAGTTTTGGTGCAGATGATGTGATTGATCGTAGCTGTATTAGCGGATTTTCAATGTATGAGGATAATCGGATTAAGTCTATTGATCCGAAATGCATGACGTTCCCTTTTACAGTAGAATACACTTATCAAATTGATTCGAAACAAACCCTGTTTTTTCCAGCCTGGAGTCATGCAGGTGAAAATACTTCTTACGAAAACTCTTTATACATAGTTAAAGCACCTGCAGGCTATGGTTTAAGGTACAAAGAATATAATCTGGCAAAAGGTGTTGTGAAAACTAGCCAGGATGGGAAAGATATTTACACCTGGAAATTGAGTAACTTGAAAGCAAGGACCGATGAGCCTATGTCCTCGATAACTATGCCGGATTATCCTTTAGTGCTGCTGGCTCCAAATAACTTCGCCTTTGCCGAAACGAAAGGTTCTTCCGAAAGCTGGAAAGAACTTGGCAAATGGGCAAGCACATTAATTGACGGCAAAGACAAATTACCGGAATCGACTGTCGCAAAAATGAAAGAAATCACGGTCTCTTGTAAAAATGATTTTGAAAAAGTAAAAAAGGTGTATGAATACATGCAGCAAAAAACACGCTATGTGAATATATCAGTTGGCATAGGTGGCTGGCAACCTTTTGATGCAACAGTGGTGGATAAATTTTCATATGGAGATTGTAAGGCATTATCCAACTATACGAAAGCTCTATTATCAGCTGTCGGCATAAATTCATACTACACCTTGGTGAAAGCAGGAGCTGAAAGCAACAGTATAGATGAATCATTCCCATCAAGTCACTTTAATCATGTTATGGTATGTGTTCCAATCGCAAAAGATACCGTTTGGTTGGAATGTACAAATCAACGTATGCCATGTGGCTACAATAGCGATTTCACAGACGATAGGCAAGTGTTATTGATTGATGGGGAAAACAGTCGATTGACTCATACCCGAACCTACCCTGCCAGCGAGAATTGCGTTGAAAGACGATCTAAAATAAATCTTACTGATGAAACAACAGGAATTGCTGAAGTCAAAACTACTTACAAAGGATTATGTTACGATTATATTTTACCTATTTATTACACCGACGATGCCGATAAAAAGAAGATAGTCACACAGCGGATTAAATTACCAACATTCACACTGGATAAATTTTCGTATGTAGAAAATAAAAGCAGGACTCCTTCATTTGATGAAAATCTCAATATTTCTGTTACAAATTACATTCACAAGTTAGTTGGTGATGTAGCCTTACTTCCCGTAAACTTTATGAATAAACTAACTTCAATTCCAGAGAAAGTCAGGAATAGAAAAACAGATATGTGCATTCGCAGGCCATCTATGGAAGATGACACAGTAGTTTATCAATTACCCAAGGAGTACAAAGTGACTGAACTGCCCGAGAAATCTGAAATCACAAGCAGATTTGGTAAATATACTGCCAGCACAACTCTCAAAGGCAGTTCAATAACATATACCCGGCACTTTGAGCAATTCAAAGGAGTTTATCCACCGGAAGCTTATTCAGAATATCGCGACTTTCTGGAACAAGTTTCAACAGCCGATGAAGCTGTGGTAAGTCTGAAAAAACAATCGGCTATAAATTGAAACGAATAGAGATATCCTAAAATCACACATCCATAAATGTAGATTAGCCATTGGATAAGTAGTTAAAGCGGCATAGTCAATGCAAAATTACAATTTGTTATCCTCTTTGTGAAAGGTTTAGGCGTGAGGACAAATAATAACCTATGTTCACTATACCCCGAATTGACTATACCGCTTAGTACTTTTATTTTGATGATGATTTCAGATTTTCTACGCGAAAAAAACAACGTTTAATTGAGATTCCAAGCAATACCCTTCCCTTTAAAAATCGACAATTTTCAGAGAGGTATTTTCCTTTTATATCTTAACTCAAACAGTCATTTCGTGCCGCTAAAGTATACAAATCGTACAGTATATCCAAAATTTGAGCAAAATATTATTGGACATTGCATTTTTCAATATATTGTATATCAAGCAATTAAATTCAACAGGACGTGGAATTTTGGACATTGGGTTGAGAAGGGTTGATTTTAAGTGAAATGACTGTCTAAATGAGCAAGAGACAGAATGAAATGACAGCAAGTTAGTTCTGAATAACCGTCAATTCGACAAGAAACAAGTCTAGTTCTTTCGTCGATTTCAGATTCATCTTTTGGGCTAAACGTTGTTTTAATTTATACAAACTATCGGAAGTAGCATCAAGAAGCAACATTCTATCGCCATTTGGGACTTCAAGTAGTTGTAAACAACACCAGATAATCTCCCTTCGGGTTATTCCGGAATAATCCGATTCCAGCCTGTCAACAATATGATTGAAAACATGATTCATCTCCAATTTAAAAGCATCCCAATCATTTAGACGCAGAACGCTGTCATACACATATTTATCCAATTTTATTCGTTCAGTCGGCATTGCATTTTTACGTTCATCAGCCAAGAACGCTTTCGCTTCTTCAATTTTCTTAGACAAACCTTTAATCACAAACTCTTGTTTATTATTCAATTGGTGCTTGTACAACTCTAATTGATTCTTCTTTATTCTATTACGTCGATATAGATAACAAACGACAAAAGTGAATAAAAATAAAACGAGTAACAAGACAGAAATAACAACGCCCATGCTACTCTTTGTTCCTTTTGCTTTTTGCGCTGCATTATGCATACTCTCAATCACGGTACATTTTGTTTGCAATTCCAGTTTACGGATAGAATCTGTATAAGATTGGTAAAGTGTCATGTATTTACCCATTTGCATAATATCCTTTTGGAAACATTCCACATTTACCAATAAACGGTAACAATCTCGCCTTAAATAGAAATTTGCAGGGTAGTTCAAAGCAATTGTTGCATAATGATAGGCTGAATCTACTTGCTTCAAATCAAACAATATATCAGCCAAATTAAAATTCCTAATGGCATAGTTATTCCCTTGGTACGGATATTTTAAACTTTTTCTTAAATAATACTGTGCTGAATCAAATTGTTCTGTACGATAGTAACTAATTCCCAAATTTTGGTAAGCAACTCCACAGACCATTGAATCACAAGTTTTCCTTAACACATTTCGATAGTATTTCTCAGCTGTTTTATAATTCATTAAATTACAATATGTTCTCCCAATATCAACCAATCTATAGCAAGCAGCTTTAAAATCACCTGAGCGGTTACAACAATCGTGTGAATATTGATATTTTTTGAGGGCTTCCTTATGGTCCAATTGTATTGAACAGATATATCCCATATCAGCATATATTTTGCCTAATAAATTATAGTTATTCTTGTTTCCAAGACAATCTAATGATTTCAAATACAATAAGGAGGCATCTTCGTATTTTGAAATGGACTTAAACTTTCGTCCGTGATAGAAATAGCATTCAGCTAAACGAGATTGGTCATTTTTCTTAAGATAATAAGAAGTTGAGAAATCAAGAAGTGAATCTGGCTGAAGAGGTTTTGAATTATTGTCGAGTGCATGAAACATCAACAAACCATATAATGCCCTGTTTGAATCAGACTTAAGATTTTGTGACTTAATATTTTGTAGAATTTTTAATGCCGAATCAGGCTTAGATTCTATAAGCTGATTCGCAATCTTCAGCTCGTCCGGAACGAAGCTACAAGCCGCAAGAAGCAAACAAATTAGCGGAAAGAAGTAATTAAACCGAGTACTCATAGTCTTATGACGCAATACAACAGACATTTACCCCTAGCCTATTTGAATATAAAAAGCTTTATAGGGAGCGTGCAAAAGTACATAATAATTTTCATGTTTAACTACACGAAACATCCGAAATCAAATTCCCTTGGAATTATTATTGCAGAAACGAGAGCCTATAGCACTAAAAAACCAGCTTTAGACAGTTGCATGTCTTTTCAGCATGGCGTCTAATTCTTTGGTGGATTTCAGATTCATCTTATGAGCCAAGCGTTGTTTTAGTTTGTACAAACTATCTGAAGTAGCATCAAGCAGTATCATTCTATCGGCATTTGGAACCTCAAGTAATTGCAAACAACACCAAATCATCTCCTTTCTGGTTATTCCGATATAATCTGATTCTAATGTATCAACAATCTGATTGAAAGCATGATTCATCTCTTGCCTAAAAATATTCCAGTCATTTAGATGTAGAACACTATTGTACAAATCCTTATCCAACTTTGCTTTCTCTCCAGGCGTAGCACTTTTACGCACCTCAGCTCGTAAAGCCTTTACAGCATCGATTTTCTTAGTTAATCCCTGACTTACAAACTCCTGCTTGAGGTTCAACTGCTGTTTAAACAGGTCTAACTGAGTTTTCTTTAGTTTACTTCGTCGATAAAGAAAGTGAGCAAAAAAAGTAGATAAAAGCAAAAAAATAATCAAAACAAAAATAGCAACACTCATACTCCAGTTTGTTCTTTTTGCCTCCCAGTCAGCATTATAAAGTTTCTCGAGCACTGTGCTTTTCGTTTGAGCTTCAACTTTTCGGACGGAATCTGAATAGCATTGGTATTGAGTCATATATTTACTCATTGCCTTTATATCCTTACGGAGATATTCCACATTTACCAATATACGATAACATTCTCGTCGGTTAAAATAATTTGCAGGATATTTTAAAGCATTTAATGCAAACAGGTGTGCTGAATCATATTGCTCTAAATCAAAAAGCAAATCAGCTAAAAGGTAACATCGAATAGAATAATTGGTATTCCTGTATGGGTATCGTAAACTCTTCCGTAAATAATATTGTGCTGAATCAAACTGTTTTGCACCGTAAAAATTAGCGCCCATCTCTTGATAAACGACCCCACAAAGTATTGAGTCTGTATTTTGAGCAAGCGCTTGCAGATAGTACTTATGTGCTAATTTATGTTTTCTTTCAAGTCGATAAGTTTTTCCAATATCGAGAATTCTATAATCGGAATCAATATGTCTGCCGGCTCGTTTAAAATAGTCTGCTGATAGTTGGTATTTCTTTAAGGCACCATCAAAATCAGTTTGAAAAGAGCAGATAGCTCCCATATCTGCGTATATTTCACCCAACAAGATGTAGTTCTTTTTGTTCTCACTAAAATACAATGCATTCATATACAATCTGATAGCGTCATCACACTTCTGAGCAGCCTTGCATATTCGCGCTTTATAAAAATAGCAAATTGCTAAATGGTCTTTATCATTTGTTTTTTTGTAATATCCAAATGAGAATTCAATTAACGAATCAGGTTGCAAGGGTTTATGGTTATTGTCCAATGCCTGAAACACCAACAAGCCATACAAGGCCCGATTTGAATCGAACTTAAGGTCTCGAGGCTTTACATTTTGTAGAATCTTTAATGCAGAATCTGGCTTAGACTCCATAATCCGTTCAGCAATTTTCAATTCGTTCGGTGTAAGTGAACAACTTATCAGACATAAACAAAAAACAGACAGGAGTAGATTGATTTTGAAACTCATTATTGCGTTAAAAACAGACTTTATAAAACTTCTTTATTCAATCACAAATAAAGAAA
>DATFAW010000042.1:0-5031 GCA_035254165.1 Paludibacter sp. | reverse complement strand
TACAATTGCTTCGTAAAGTTCTTGCTTACCGCTAATTTGTTTTGGTTCACCATTAGCTTTCGCGTAAGCATAAACATCTTCGAAAGTAAGTTTTCCTTCTTCAAATTCTTTACCTTTACCTGCATCGTAAGAAGCATAACGGTCAGAAACCATTTTTTTGTAAGGAGATTCTTCCAAAATTGCAGCTGCAGCTTCCAAAGCACGAGCCATAATATCCATAGCACCAACGTGAGCGATGAATAAATCTTCGTTATCTGTAGAATTACGACGGATTTTAGCATCGAAATTAGTACCGCCACCTTGCATACCACCACCTTGAAGCACAACCAACATAGCTTGTGTCAATTCAAAGATGTCAACAGGGAATTGGTCAGTATCCCAACCGTTTTGAACATCACCGCGGTTAGCATCGATAGCTCCCAACATACCATTATCAACTGCACATTGCAATTCGTGCTCGAAAGTATGGCCAGCCAATGTAGCGTGGTTTACTTCGATGTTGATTTTGAAATCATTTTCCAAACCGAATTGTTTCAAGAAACCGATTACAGTTTCAGTATCCACATCGTATTGGTGTTTCATTGGTTCCATTGGTTTTGGTTCGATAAGGAATACGCCTTTGAAACCTTTTGCACGTGCATAATCACGAGCCATTTTCAACATAGTACCCATGTGTTGTTTTTCACGTTTCATGTTGGTGTTCAACAATGACATGTAACCTTCACGACCTCCCCAGAATACATAAGCTTTACCACCTAATTCGATAGTAGCATCGATTGAGTTTTTGATTTGAAGCATTGCACGGGCAGCAGCATCAAAATCAGGATTGGTGCTTGCACCATTCATGTAACGGGCTGGAGAGAAAACATTAGCAGTACCCCACATAAGTTTGATACCAGTTGCAGCTTGTTTTTCTTTTGCATAAGCAACGATAGCTTTCAGGTTAGCTTCGTATTCTTCGATTGAAGAACCTTCGCTTACTAAGTCGATATCGTGGAAACAGTAGTATTCAATACCAATTTTGGTCATGAACTCAAAACCTGCATCCATTTTGTCTTTTGCAGCTTGCAATGCATCAGCAGCACCTACCCATGGGTGAACTTGAGTGCCAGGACCAAATGGATCGCCACCTTCAGCACACAAAGTATGCCACCAAGCCATACTGAATTTGAACCATTCTTTCATGGTTTTACCATAAACCACTTTTTCAGCATCGTAGTAACGGAATGCCAAAGGGTTTTTACTCTCTTTTCCTTCGAATTTGATTTTTTCCACTGATGGGAAATACTGTTTTGTACTCATAATTTTAATTGTTTATTTGGTTGTGTAAAATTTATAATTTATTATTTAACATTAAAAACTCTCGAAACAGGCAACGCAGCTCCAAGTTTTGTAGAAACCTCAGATGGCGTACTGCCTGAAATATATACTTTGAAATCGCCCGGTTCAATCACTTTGTCACCTGTTTCGGTTACAAGTTCCATCATTTGAGGAGTAACTTCAAAAGCGACTTCTTTTGATTCACCTGCTACAAGCTTTATGCGTTTCATGCTTTTGAGCGAAAAAATAGGCGTTGCAACACTTGCTTTTAAATCAGTAATATAAAGTTGGACGACCTCTTCACCATTCGCTTTACCTGTATTTGTAATAGTAGCAGAAACTTTGACCGATTGACCTTTTTTGATCTTTTCTTTCTCTATCTTCATATTGTTATAGGCGTAAGACGTATAACTCAATCCAAATCCAAAAGGATAAAGAGGCTCTTCAGTCATGTAACGATATGTGCGACCCTTCATGCTGTAGTCTTCAAAAGCAGGTAGTTGGCTAACCGATTTTGGAAAAGTGATACACAAGCGACCAGATGGATTAACATCTCCGAAGATTACGTCAGCCACTGCACGTCCACCTTCCTGACCCGGATACCAAACAAATAGAATAGCATCAGCAATTTCGGAAAGCTCCGGCGTACAGATAGGACTTCCACCTGTAAGCACTAGAATAATAGGCTTTTTGCACTTTTTCTTCAATTCTCGCAGGTAATCAAGTTGATTTTGTGGTAAGTTTAAATCCAGGCGATCTCCTTTACTGGATGAAGCCGTAGATTCACCTTCTTCACCCTCAAAAACACCCGAAACACCAAAAACCGCAACGACTGCATCTGCATCAGCAGCTTCGCCTATTGAGTAATTAAGTGTATTTTTATTCGCTGCACTTGGTTCAACTCCAATTCTGTAATTAACTGAAGTTCCACCACTCACTTTTCCTACTATGGCTTGCATAATGGTAGTTAAGCGATCGTTGATACCATTGTAGTTGCCCAGCAATACGTCCTGACTTGCAGCATAAGGACCCACCACATAAAGCGACTTCATGTCCTTTTTTAGTGGCAAAAGACTATTTTTGTTTTGCAAAAGGACGAGTGATTTTGCAGCAGCTTCGTAAGCCAAATCAATATGCTTCTGATTGCCGATTACCTCTTCCTTGATTTTGGAATATGGATTTTCATTTGGCGAATCGAATAATCCAAGTTTAAACCTGGTGCGTAGCAGTTGACTTAATGCTGCATCAACTTCCTTTTCTGATACCAACCCTTTTCTTACAGCTGCAGGTAAATTATCAAATTCATTACCGCAATTAAGATTCACACCACTTTTAATGGCCAAAGCACAAGCTTCCAATGAATCTTTAGCCGCTCCGTGATACAAGTAGAAGTTCTGAATGGCCCAACAATCAGTTGTTACGTAGCCTTTAAATCCCCATTGCTTACGCAATAAATCATTCAGTAAGTAAGAGCTTCCACAACAAGGTTTACCAAAAGTACGATTATAGGCACACATTACGCTTTCTACTTTTCCTTCTTTCACCAAAGTTTCAAAAGCAGGCACATACGTTTCCATAAAATCTTTCATTGGAGGCTCTGCATCGTATGAATGGCGCAATGCTTCAGGACCCGAATGAACAACATAATGTTTTGCACATGTTGCTGTTTTAAGATATTTCGGATCATTCCCTTGCATTCCTTTTACGTATGCAACTCCCATGCGAGAAGTCAAATAAGGATCTTCTCCATACGTTTCTTGCCCTCTTCCCCATCGTGGATCTCTAAAAATATTTACGTTGGGAGCATAAAAAGTAACGCCTGAATACTGGCTATAATTTTCTAGCCGCTGTGCAATATTATACTTTGCCCAAGCTTCGTCCGAAATAGCCTGACCGATTCTATAAACCAGATCTTCATCAAATGTAGCAGCTAAACCTATATTTTCAGGAAATACGGTTGCTCTGCCTGTGCGCGCAACACCATGCAATGCTTCATTCCACCAGCTATATGGAAGAATGTCCAATCGCTTAATGGCAGGTGCATTGTGCAACATTTGTGTAGCTTTCTCCTCCAAAGACAATCGGGAAACAAGATCAGCTACTCGTTGATCGATTGTTTTATTTATATCCTGAAAGGGATATTTGGCCACTGTTTGTGCCGAAATAAAACTACAAACCAACGAGAAAATTAGAATCGCATGAGACTTTCTCATAAATGAGTTAGCTTTTAAAGTGAATTTCAAATGAATTCTCTCCATTTTTTATAAGCTTCCATACTGGCAGCCACGTTTTCAGGTTCCGGAGATACCACAATAATTTTCTTCAACGTAGCAAATGCTTCTTCCGCATTTTTGTATATCCCCGCTCCTATTCCAGCTCCACGAGCCGCACCCACTGAACCATCAGTGTTATACAATTCAATAGTTGCACCTGTGATATTTGCCAATGTTTGACGGAAAATTGGGCTTAAGAACAAGTTAGCATGTCCTGCACGGATAGTTTTTGTTTCAATGCCCATCTCGTTCATAATGTCCATACCATATTTGAACGAAAATGCAATACCTTCGTGTGCTGCACGTGCCAAATGTGCTTTGGTATGACGGTTGAAGTTAATGCCATGAATAGAGCAATTCGGTTCCTGGTTGCCCAATACGCGTTCTGCACCATTCCCAAAAGGAATAATACTCACACCTTCGCTTCCTACCGGAATTTGAGCTGCCAGTTCATTCATTTCGGCGTAGCTGATTCCTTCCGGCGCTACATTATTTTTAATCCAGGTATTCAGGATGGCTGTTCCGTTAATGCAAAGCAAAACACCAACACGAGTTAATTCAGCAGTATGATTTACGTGTGCAAAAGAGTTTACACGCGATTGTGGATCGTATTTGGCGTCATCGTTCACACCATACACCACACCCGAAGTACCACCGGTAGCTGCAATTTCACCCGGATTCAATACGTTTAATGATAAAGCGTTGTTTGGTTGGTCACCGGCACGGTAAGTTACCGGAGTTCCGGCAGCAAGTCCTAGTTCTGCAGCAATATCGGCTTTCAATGTTCCTTGTTGTCCAAAAGTTGGTACAATTTCAGGAATCAGGTTCATATCAAAACCATAGTAATCGAAAAGCAATTTAGCAGGCGCTTTTTCTTTGAAATCCCAGGAAATACCTTCCGACAATCCGGAAGCTGTAGTACAAGCTTTACCGGTCATGCGCATGGCAAGATAATCGCCAGGCAACATGTAATATTTAGCTTTGGCAAAATTTTCAGGTTCATTTTCTTTTACCCAAGCCATTTTCGACAAAGTAAAATTACCCGGCGAGTTCAATAAATGTGATAAACATTTTTCACTACCTATTTCTTCGAAAGCTTTTTGACCGTAAGGCACAGCACGGCTATCGCACCAGATAATAGAATCGCGGATAGCTTTTTGGTTTTCGTCCACCAACACCAAACCGTGCATTTGGTACGAAATACCAATGGCTTTGATAGCAGACGAATCGGTTCCAAACTCTGACAATACAGCTTCAGTAGCCAATTTTAGGTTTTTCCACCATGTTTCAGTGTCTTGTTCAGCCCAACCAGCTTTTACCGACTTAATTTCCATTTCCTTTTTTGGGAAAAATGCGCTCGAAACACATTCGCCCGTGGTGGCATTCACCAAACTCGCCTTTACCGACGAACTTCCTAAATCATAACCGAGTAAGTACA
>DATFAW010000041.1:0-7522 GCA_035254165.1 Paludibacter sp. | reverse complement strand
CTGGAATTCGGTTTAAGCGTCAGCATCCTATTCTTTATTTCATTGCGGATTTTTATTGCCATAGAGCAAAACTTGTTATTGAAGTTGATGGAGGTTATCACGATATTCCCGAACAATATTGCTATGATAAAGATAGGGAACATGAATTAAATGAACTGGGATTAAAAGTCATTCGGTTTACAAATGAACAAGTAATATGTGATGTGGAGAATACACTAAAAGCTATCGAACAAGAAATTACAACAAGAATAAGTTCTATTTATTAGACGGAAAATTAGATCAAAACTATTTTTATTCAATTTATTATGACTAATATACAAGATAAAATACAAGACGAAACTAACCTGGTTCCCCTTCAGGGGCTAGGGGTTAAGATTTTAGTTTTCGATAATTACGACTCGTTTACCTATAATTTGGTACATGCAGTCAAAAAGTTGGGATATACCGACCTGGAAGTGCATCGCAACGACCAGATAGCGCTGGAAGATATTGCGCGTTTTGATAAAATCATTCTTTCGCCGGGACCGGGTGTGCCGTCGGAGTCGGGCATTCTGCTGGATGTGATCAGAACTTACGCGCCAACCAAAAGCATTCTGGGCGTTTGCCTGGGCGAACAAGCCATTGCCGAAGCCTTTGGCGGAACATTAATCAACCTTACCGAAGTGCATCACGGCGTTAGTTCCATGGTGAATGTATTGGCAGAAGATGTGCTGTTCAACGGGTTGGGTAAAAAGCTAGAAGTGGGTCGATACCATTCGTGGGCTGCCGAGAAATCGACTTTGCCGGAATGTTTGACCATTACTGCCGTTGACGAAGAAGGAATGATCATGGCTTTGGCACATAAAACTTACGACGTACGCGGCGTTCAGTTTCATCCGGAATCGGTGCTGACTCCCGACGGGGAAAAGATGCTGAAGAATTGGTTGGAAGCTTAATTGATATATCGATATAACTTTATCAAAGTTTAGAATTTTGGCAAAGTTGAACGAGATTTTTGAAATAAAATATGCCATTGTGCATTCGACAGACATCATTCTGTGGTCGTCAGATAGAGACCGTTCGAGACCGTTCATTAAACTGTGTCTGTAAAATAAAACATTCTATTTCAAGTTGAAATAATAAAATTGTATGAAACAAATACTGAATCAACTATTCAATCATCAATCGCTTACCAAACAGGAAGCCGCCGAAGTGATGACCAACATTGCTGCCGGAAAATATAATGAATCGCAGATTGCTGCATTTATCTCGGTATACCTGATGCGCAGTATCGAACTGGATGAGGTTATCGGTTTTCGGGATGCCTTGCTGAATATGGCTATCCCGATGAATTTGTCCGATTTCGAACCCCTGGATATTGTTGGAACGGGTGGCGACGGAAAAAATACGTTCAATATCTCCACTTGTAGTTGCTTTGCGGTTGCCGGTGCGGGTTATACGGTGGCAAAACATGGTAACTACGGCGCTACTTCGGTCAGCGGCTCGTCCAATGTGCTGGAATATTATGGCGCAAAGTTCACCGTCGACCAGGATATTATTAAGCGCTCGCTGGACGAGGCTAACTTTGCCTATCTTCATGCCCCCCTTTGCAATCCGGCCATGAAAAATGTGGCTCCGGTGCGTAAAAATCTGGGTGTTCGCACATTCTTCAACGTATTGGGGCCGTTAATCAGCCCGATTCGTCCGCATTACCAATGCCTTGGCGTGTATAACCTAAAAATGATGCGCCTCTACAATTATATTTACCAGAATCTGGGCGTGCAGTATTCCATCGTGCATTCGTTGGATGGTTATGATGAAATTTCGCTCACCGACACCTGCAAGGTCATGACGAACACGGGCGAGTTTGTCTATACCCCCGAAGAGCTTGGATTTAAAAAGATAGAACAATCGGCCTTGTGGGGTGGCGATACGGTGGAAGATGCCGCCAAGATATTTATGAACGTGCTTGAGAATAAAGCTACCGAAGCCCAACGCAATGCAGTCGTTATTAATACGGCCTTTGCGATTCAAACCCGCTGTCCACAAAAACCGTTGGAGCAATGTAAGGCCGAAGCGCTGGAATCGCTCGAAAGCGGACATGCAAAGAAGGCGTTTATGAAGTTTGTGGAGATAAATAAGTAAACGTGCCACGAAGTGGCTAACTGTGAATAACCGTGGGTGAAACCCACGGAATGAAGAAAAAAAGGAAACAGCCACGAAGTGGTTGAATAAAAATAAATGGTTCAACCCTTTCAGGGTTGTGTTTTATACGTTCGCTTGTCCGTGAGCTACGCCCACGGTTATTCAAATTAAACCCTTTCAGGGTTTTGAAATACATTATGACAATATTAGACAAAATAATAGAAAGTAAGAAGATAGAAGTTGCTTCGCGCAAACTGTCTGCACCTATTTCTGTACTGGAAAAAGCTCCCGCCTTCACGCGCAAATGTTTGTCGATGAAGCTGAGCTTGCTGAACTCGGAGTCCGGAATTATTTCGGAGTTTAAACGGAAGTCGCCTTCGTTGGGTTGGATTCATGAGGATGCCGATGTGGTGGATGTGACTGCCGGTTACAGTGCTGCAGGTGCTTCGGGTATTTCCATTCTCACCGATCTGGAATACTTTGGCGGAACACCGATGGATTTGATGGCTGCCCGTCAGTTTATCACTTGTCCCGTGTTGCGCAAAGACTTTGTGATTGATGAATACCAACTTTACGAAGCCAAAGCCATGGGTGCCGATGTGATTTTGCTTATTGCTGCAGCTCTCACGGTGGAACAGACACTGCAACTTGCCCGTAAGGCGCATGAACTGGGACTGGAGGTGTTACTCGAGGTGCATAACGCCGAAGAACTGGGTCATGCCAACGACTTTGTGGATATGCTCGGGGTGAACAACCGTAACCTGAAAACCTTTGAACAAAGCATACAAACGTCGTTCGACCTGGCTGCATTGATCCCCGACCGGTTTGTGAAAGTAAGCGAAAGCGGCATTTCGAAAGTGGAGACCGTGAAAGAGTTGCGTAAAGTGGGTTACA
Organism: Paludibacter sp.; assembly: GCA_035254165.1. GTDB lineage: Bacteria > Bacteroidota > Bacteroidia > Bacteroidales > Paludibacteraceae > Paludibacter. The sequence continues at coordinate 4,504 of DATFAW010000041.1, read as the reverse complement.
AAGGATTCCTGATGGGCGAGAACTTTATGAAAGAAGAAAATCCGGCGGAAGCGTTGAAAAATTTTATTGGAAAATTACTGTAGAGACGCAAGGCCTTGTGTCTCTAACAATGGATTGAATATGAAAATCAAAATATGCGGGATGAAATATCCCGAAAACATAGAAGCGGTGGCGGCGTTGAAACCCGATATGATGGGTTTTATCTTTTATTCGAAGTCGCCTCGCTATGCCGGGTCGTTGGATGAAAAAGCATTGCAGGCTTTACCCAAACGGATCATGAAGATAGGCGTTTTTGTAAACGCATCGTTGGACGAAATTCTTACGCTGGTGAAAAAATACTCGCTCAATGGTGTACAACTGCATGGAACGGAACCGGAGGAAGTTTGTTACACCTTGAGATCTGTGGGCTTACTCGTTTTGAAAGCGTTTGCCATTTCCGAAGCTGGCGACTTTAAAGCAACAGAAGAATACGAAGGCAGTTGTGACTTTTTCCTGTTTGACACTAAAACGCCTGCTCATGGTGGCTCGGGACAGAAATTCGATTGGTCGGTATTATCGGCTTATGAGGGCGATACACGCTTTTTGTTGAGTGGCGGAATTTCGATAGATGACGCTGAAGCAATCAGGCAGATTAATCATCCTCTGTTAGCCGGGATAGATTTGAACAGTAAATTTGAGGTGAGTCCGGGGCTGAAAGATGCTATGTTATTAGATGCATTTATTAGGACTTTGAAGAATTGATATTTGCTTTGCGATATTAGTTCCCTTCGGTCACGATATTGACTACGTGATATTATTTGTAAATGAAATTATATAAATGACCGGTGACTGGAGTCCGGTGACAGACAACATAGAAATTATGAACAGAATAAATCAATTGTTTCGGAACAAGAAAGAGAACATTCTTTCGGTCTATTTTACGGCAGGTTTTCCAAAATTGGATGACACATTGCCAACGTTGAAATGCTTGCAAGATAATGGTGTGGATTTGGTTGAAATCGGTGTTCCGTTTTCCGATCCCATGGCCGATGGCTTGGTTATTCAAAATAGCAGCCATGCGGCGTTGCAAAACGGTATGAGCATACGTAAACTCTTCGACCAGCTTACAGGCGTGCGTGCCGAAATTCATATTCCGCTCATCATGATGGGTTATCTGAATCCGATCATGCAGTTTGGTTTTGAAGCTTTCTGCAAGGAATGCAGTCGGGTAGGAGTGGATGGAATGATTGTCCCCGATCTGCCAATGGCGGATTATCTGGCGGAATACAAAGAAATAGCCGGACGTTACGGACTGGAATTTATTTTCCTGATTACACCCGAAACTTCGGATGAGCGCATTCGCCAGATTGACGGACATACCAACGGATTTATCTACATGGTTTCGTCGGCAGCTGTAACGGGTACGCAAAGTTCATTCGACAATAAAGTGGAGTACTTTAATCGCATCAACGCTATGAAGTTGAAAAATCCACGCCTTATTGGTTTCGGTATTTCCAATAAATCTACCCGCGAAATGGTGAATCGTTATTCCTCTGGAGCGATTATTGGTAGTGCCTTTATCAAAGCCCTGCAAGAAACAAATGATGTGGAAAAAGGGGTGAAGTTATTGTTGGAGCGATTGGAGAAGTAATTGCGGGGGTTCGCGAGTTGGACCTCGCGAGACCTTAAGCACATCTCAAATAAAAAATGCCGGACTCTTTACGAATTCGGCATTTTTATATTTTATCAGATCGCTGTCAACTGATCATTGCTGGCTATTACAGCGTTTTTCTTACTTCAGTTTCTTCATAACTTTCAACCATATCACCTACGCGTATATCCTGGTAGTTTTTGATATTCAAACCACATTCGTAGTTTGTCCCTACTTCTTTTACGTCGTCTTTGAAACGTTTCAGCGAATCCAATTCTCCCGTGTAAACTACGATACCATCACGAATGATACGAATTTTGTTCGAACGTTTGATTTTCCCTTCGCGCACCAAACAGCCGGCAACTGTACCCACTTTAGTAATCTTGAATACTTCAAGAATTTCAACAGTAGCAGTGATTTCTTCTTTAATTTCAGGAGAAAGCATACCTTCCATTGCCGATTTGATTTCTTCAATAGCATCGTAAATAATAGAGTACAAACGGATATCGATTTCTTCCTTATCAGCAATTTTGCGTGCTGAAGTTGTTGGACGAACCTGGAATCCGCAAATAATGGCGTTCGACGCAGCTGCCAGTAAAATATCCGAATCGGAAATTGCACCTACCGCTTTGTGGATAACGTTTACTTGTATGTTTTCTGTCGAAAGTTTTTGTAATGCGTCCGATAATGCTTCAACCGAACCATCCACGTCACCTTTTACAATAATATTCAATTCTTTGAAATCGCCTAATGCAATACGGCGACCCAATTCGTCGAGTGTAAAGTGCTTTTTAGTACGAATGCTTTGTTCACGTTGCAATTGTTCGCGTTTGTTGGCAATTTCGCGAGCTTCGTGTTCTGAATTCATTACGTTGAAGTTGTCACCTGCCTGAGGTGCTCCGTTCAGTCCTAAAATCAATGCAGGCTCTCCGGGTAATACTTCCGTAATGCGTTGATTACGCTCGTTGAACATGGCTTTGATTTTACCATAATATGTTCCGGCCAATACCACATCGCCTTGATGCAATGTTCCGTTCGAAATCAAAATGGTAGATACATAACCACGGCCTTTGTCCAACGTTGATTCAATGACTGAACCAATAGCACGCTTGCTTGGATTGGCTTTCAGCTCAAGCAATTCTGCTTCAAGTAATACTTTTTCAAGTAATTCTGCAACACCTTCCCCTTTTTTAGCCGAAATGTCCTGAGATTGGTATTTGCCACCCCAGTCTTCAACCAAATAATTCATTTGAGCCAGTGTTTCCTTGATTTTTTCAGGGTTTGCACCCACTTTGTCAACCTTGTTGATAGCGAAGATCATTGGAACATTAGCAGCAGCAGCGTGATTTATTGCTTCGATAGTCTGAGGCATCACGTTGTCGTCGGCAGCTACAATGATGATTGCAATATCTGTTACTTTAGCACCACGGGCACGCATAGCGGTAAACGCTTCGTGACCCGGAGTATCCAGGAAAGTAATACGTTGACCATTTTCGAGCTTTACATTGTAAGCTCCAATATGTTGCGTAATACCTCCGGCTTCACCGGCAATTACGTTTGTTTTACGAATATGGTCAAGCAACGAAGTCTTACCGTGGTCAACGTGTCCCATGACTGTAACAATCGGTGCGCGTGATACTAAATCTTCTTCGTTATCGACTTCTTCTTCACCAATAGCTTCAATTACGTCGGCACTCACATATTCAGTTGTGAAACCGAATTCTTCAGCCACAATATTGATCGTTTCAGCGTCTAACCGTTGATTGATAGAAACCATTAAACCAATGTTCATACAAGTTGCAATAACCTGATTAACTGAAACATCCATCATGACAGCTAATTCGCTGGCAGTTACGAATTCGGTTAGTTTGATTACGCTTTCCTCGTCACGTTCGCGCTGTGCCTGTTCTTGTTGGCGCATGCTATTACTGTCACGTTTGTCTCGGCGATATTTAGAACCTTTTCCTTTCTTGTTTGCACCAGAAAGACGGGCTAGTGTTTCTTTAATTTGTTTTTGAACATCTTCTTCATTTACAGCCGTTTTTACAGGTCTTTTTAAACGATCTTTATTCATTGCCGGTTTTGCACCGCCACCACCGGTTGTGCCGGGAGTAACTTTCTTCGGATGTGCAAATCCCTGAGTTGGTCCGTTTGGCTGAGGAACTTTAGTGATATCAACCTTTTGATTCGAGAAACGTTCACGTTTTTTCTTTGGATGTGCTGATGCAGGATCTGCAGCAACCTCGGCAGCTGTGCGCAAAATCTTTTTCTCTCCGATAACAAGCGGTTTCTTGCCGTCGACAACAATTTTATTTTTATCCTCGCGTTCCCTGCGTTTTTGCTCTTTTGACTTTGGTTTTGGACGGGTGCTTTGGTTTAAAAGTTCCAAATCAATTGTTCCAATAACCACAGGAGCTACATCGATAGTTGGGCGGGCTAAAGAGAAAATCTCATCTTCTTGATGGTCATTGTCTTTTGTCTCAACATTCAGTTCAACAGGCTCAACGGCTTCTTTAACTTCAAACTTTTTAATAGGCTTAATAAGTTCAACTTTAGGTTCCGGGGTTATTTTAGTTTCAGTGCTAATGACCTTTAGCTCTTCTTGTTCTTCTTTTGCAGGTACTACCGGAGCAGCTTTTGTTTCAATTATTGGTTGAGGTTCTGGCTTTGAAACGGGCGCTTCAACTTCTTTCTTCGGTTCAACAATTATAGGTGTTTCAACAACTACTGGCGGTTCTATAACTTCAGTCTTTTTGACCTCTTCTTTTTTGGTAATTTCCTTTTCTTCAACAGCCTTCTCAACAATTACCTTTTCTTCAACGGTTATTGGTTTCTCAACCACCGGTGTTTGTGCTTTGACTTCAGGTTTAACTT
>DATFAW010000040.1:0-2940 GCA_035254165.1 Paludibacter sp. | reverse complement strand
CGAGAATAACTTTCTTGACGCTTCGCTAAAAGTTATTTCCCGTAATCAACAATGGTTGCATTATCATTATCATATTTTTTAAATTCTAATAAAAAACAAGTAACAAAACGGTCAACGTTATTCAGGCATTAACATAGACTGCCTTGTAACTCGTAACTATTTACTTGTAACTACTACGTAGCTTTTCAACCAGTTAGTTCATGAAAAAATCGCCATTTATATTTCTCTTGTTGCTAATTTCTTTCCAGTCGGTTTTTGCCGGTAAAAACATAATTGTGAAAGACTATTCTATTGAAAATGGTTTGCCGCACAACACTGTTTTCTGTGCATTGAAAGATGCCGATGGTTTTATGTGGTTTGGCACCTGGTATGGGCTTAGCAGTTTCGATGGTGCCAAGTTCAAGAGTTACAATAGCCGCGACGATTATAACACCGATATTCCACCGCATAAAATACAAACCATTGTTGAAGCTAAAGATGGCAATTTGTGGGTGAAAACCATCGATCATAAATTGTATCTTTTCGACAAGCGGAAAGAACTTTTTTATGATGTATTCAATGAAATCAAGAAAAAATATTCCGTAAGCCCCAAAATCATCAAAATCCAGAAAATGGAATCGGGTGATTTGCTACTACTTACTAAAAACAAAGATTTGCTGAAAGCCTCATCGAAAGGTGGCGGAAAGGTTGATGTATCGCTGCTGTACGATTCGCAGAGTAAACGCGAACATAAGTTGACGAATAACCTGTTGGTAGAAGATGCTAACACGATTAATTGGATTGGGATTGACTTTAAAATAATTTCATGTGAAAAAGGATCGGCTTTCAAAGCAAAACCTTCTGATTTTGTACTTCGTAAAATAGGTTCCGAACCGGGCCAGGAGTTCTCCTGTGCTTACTGGCAAGGCAAAATACTTTGGGTTGGCGATAACAAAGGAAATCTTTTCAAAATCAATTGTCAGGACGGGAGTATAAGTAAAATAGCCGTGTTTCACGGAGCGGGAGCAATACAAAATATTGTTTGCCTGAACGGAAAAAATCTGTTTGTTTCTGTAGCCAATAAAGGTGTCTTTGAATTCGATGAACGGACTTCCAATAGTCTAAAGGTACTTTCTCTTTTGGGAAATGATTTGGTTACAAATTCATATATTGATAGTTATGACAAAATTTGGTTTGAAATAAACCAATCGTCGTTAATCTACTACGATCCTTTCAACCGGCTCAGTAAGCGGCTCGCTTTACCTGCCGGAAAAGTAAATAAATCGGTTAAAATTCAGGATGGTAAAGAGCTGGGAATGTTTATCCTGACCACCTCCGGCGATCAGGTTTGCTTCGATCGTTCCACGCAGACTCTCTCAAATTTAAACGAACAACCTGAATTGAATCAGGATAGGGAGAAAAAAACATTCTTTGACATCCTGTTGGATAAAGATAATATATTGTGGTTAACATCTACTTCAAATGGTATTTACCAGATTAGTTTTCCTAAACAGCAATTTAGTTTGTTCCATTTGCCGGTCGTTAGTTCTTCTTCGGTAGCCGATTATGCTATAAAAACATTGACCCAAACCCGAAATGGTGACATCTGGGCAGCTTCCCGTAACTCCGAGGTATACAGGCTTGATAAAAGCGGTGCTATTAAACAGACTTTTAGTGATAAAAATTACAATGTTGGAAATGTATATCATATCATGGAAGACAGTAAAGGTAATTTATGGTTTTCCACTAAAGGTGACGGATTGGTGCGGGCCGAACGAAATCCTTCATCTGCATTGGGCTTTAATTTTACCCGCTTCCGGTCGGACGAACGAAATCCGGGTTCATTAGCTGGAAATGAAGTTTATTATACTTACGAAGATAGTCATCATCGTATCTGGGTGGCTTTGTTTGGTGGTGGCCTGAATCTGGTGACTACCAATCGGGGTGTTGTTAGCTTTAAAAATAAATTCAACAGTTTTAGGCACTATCCTAAATTCGGACTCTACATGGAGGTGCGTAACATTACCGAAGATAAAGAAGGACGGATTTGGGTTGGAACGAGCGATGGTTTGATGTCGTTTGATGGTAATTTCAAGAGTCCGGAACAGATAGATTTTGAAATATACAGAAATGAGGCTGTAGGCTCAAATATATCGGATAATGATATTTACGTTTTATATAAAGATGCCTCTTCCCAAATTTGGATTAGCGTATTTGGAGGCGGATTAAATAAGTTGGTCAAATATAATCATCAAACAAAACGACCTGAATTTAAATCCTATAGTTTGAAAGAAGGACTGAATAGCGATGTTATTTTGTCTATAGTGGAAGATAACCGGAATGCCCTTTGGCTAGCAACCGAAAATGCGTTGTCGCGGTTTGATAAGACGAAAGAATCGTTTCGTAATTTTGATCGTTACGATGGATTCTTTAATGCACAAATGGAAGAAGAAAGTGCTGTAAAACTAAATTCAGGGGAGTTGTGGTTTGGTAACCGCAGAGGAATTCTTTCATTTAATCCGCAAAAGATTGAAACCTATAACTACGGATACAAAACATTTATAGTTGATTTCCTTGTATCTAACCGCGATCTGAAAAGCTTCAAGGAGGATCCGATACTGAAAGAGTCTATTCGATACGCCAGTTCCATTACACTGAAACATACGCAGTCTACTTTTGTAATTGAATTTGCAGCACTTAACTATCAGGACCAGAACAGGGTGTCATACAAATATATCCTTGAAGGTTTTGAGGACGAATGGCATTTCAATGCCCGAAACCGTATTGCATCTTACCCTAATATTCCTCCGGGCAAGTATTTGTTCCGTGTTCAGGCTATCGATGAAGCCAATACACAGCTGAAATCGGAAAGAACGCTCGAAATAATTGTTTTACCTCCCTGGTGGCTAACATGGTGGGCGAAAACCTTTTATTTTATTTTGGCTTTGGCACTTATTTATG
>DATFAW010000039.1:0-2563 GCA_035254165.1 Paludibacter sp. | reverse complement strand
GTTGATGTTGACTCTATTCAGCTTCTTCACGTATGTTTTGTTTCAGAAAGCTGGCTCATCTCATTTGCACAAAATGACTACTACGGAAATTGTAAATAAGCCATTAATTCCGGGTGACCTGCATTTGTTTAAACTCTCTATTTTAAATAATGTTGCCGAACCGGCATCTATGCTGTTGCTTCAGATTATTTCCATCCTGATTGTTTCGCGCATCTTTGGATATTTGTTTGGTAAAATAGGTCAACCGACCGTGATTGGTGAAATTTTAGCCGGAATTCTGTTAGGTCCATCGTTATTAGGTCATTTCTTCCCCGAAACTTTTCACTTCCTGTTTGCAGCTAAATCGCTGGGAAATCTTTATATTTTAAGTCAAATTGGACTTATTTTATTTATGTTTACCATCGGTATGGAGTTGAATTTAAGTACACTGAAAGAAAAGATAGGAGAAACTTATGTAATTAGCCATGCCAGTATTTTAATACCCTATTTTTTAGGCATGTTGCTGGCTTATTTTGTATATGCGGAATTTGCTGCTGCTCAAACTGATTTTCTTTCGTTCGCTTTGTTTATTGGAATTTCTATGAGCATAACCGCGTTTCCGGTGCTAGCGCGTATTGTTCAGGAGAAAGGTTTGTCTAAAACACATTTGGGAACTATTGCTATTGCCAGTGCAGCCAATGATGATGTAACTGCCTGGTGTATATTGGCGGCAGTTATTGCCATTGCCAAAACAGGGAGCTTTGTGAGTTCTTTGTATACTATTGGTTTGGCTATTCTTTATGTTGTTGTTATGCTAATGGTTGTTCGTCCGTTTTTGAAACGGATTGGAGATATTTACAGCAACAGCGAAGTGCTGAATAAGAGTATTGTTGCTTTTTTGTTGTTGATACTGATACTCTCTGCTTTTACAACGCAGGTGATTGGAATTCATGCTCTTTTCGGTGCATTTTTGGCTGGTGTGGTTATGCCTCAGTTGCCAAATTTCAGGAAGATGATTATTGAAAAGATTGAAGATGTGTCGGTAACTTTACTGCTGCCGTTGTTTTTTGTTTTTACCGGTTTGCGTACTGAAATAGGTTTGTTGAATACGTCGTATTTGTGGAGTATTTGTGGTTTGTTTATTTTGGTTGCCGTTACCGGAAAGTTTGTTGGTGGTGCTTTTACTGCCCGTATCCTGGGCGAAACATGGAAAGACAGCCTTTCAATTGGCGTGCTGATGAATACGCGCGGCTTGATGGAACTTATCGTGCTGAATATCGGTTATGAAATGGGCATTCTTCCTCCGCCGATCTTCGTTATGCTGGTTATCATGGCTTTGGTTACCACTTTTATGACTACACCGGCTTTATCAATTATCAACCGCCTTTTCCCAGAGAAAGATGTGGAGCAGGAATATATTCTGCATCAAGAACAAGGCATTTTCAAAGCGTTGATTGCGCTTGGAAATCCTGAAAACGGCAAAGCATTGCTCAATGTTGCCAAAACGGTATTGGATGGCACTAAAAACAGTTTGGCAGTAACGGTACTGCATATAACTCCCGGCACCGATACCAATCCTATTTATGGCGAACAGTTTTCGGTAGATAGTTTCAAGGGGGTTAAAAGCGAGGCGGTTGAACTGAGCATTCCCCTGGAAACAGAATATAAAGTAACGGATAATATTGAATTGGGAATTGTAAAGACAACGAACTACAACAATTTTGATTTTCTGTTGGTTGGTGCAGGCCTTTCATTGTCGGGCATACCTTTTTTCAAGGATAGCTCCATGTTCCAAAATATAAAGTGGCTGAACCAGATCGTCAATAAGATTTCAAAACAACAGACTTTCTTCTATCCGGGAACGCTTATTAAAGACAAAACCCGTTATTTTATCGAAAATAGTAATTGTAGCGTAGGTGTGTTTGTCAATCGTAGTTTCAGCGGCATTACATCAACATTGATTTTGCTTCATGATGAATCGGATGCATTTTTACTGCGTTATGCACGTCGTCTGTTGAGGAATAATAGCGAAGTCAGCATCAATATACTTGATATCAGCAAACTTGCTGCAACCAGCGAAGTAATCCGTCATGGTATTCATGAATTGCGTCATCAATATCCAAATCGCGTGAAAGTAAATAAAGCAACGCGAATCAGTTCCAGCGTGCTCTCAAAATACAGTTTTATGCTGGTTAGTTATCATACCTGGAACTTACTTTCTACTTCGAATAAGAAAGAGTTTGAATACATTCCGTCAACACTCATTATTAATAAAAAAGTGAGCCGATTCCATACCGGAGCACGTAATAAAAATATAACAAATTTGTCCATTGATCCGGTTGGAGAGCATTTATAGCTCCTCGAATTTTGAATAAAAAAAGGAGAAGATGCTCACAATGGCAATCTTCTCCTTTTTTTATTATCTATCCAGAGGCTAATTAGGGTCTGCTGAAAAACGTAAGCATCCCAAATAAGCCGTATGTAGAATGTAAAAAAAGCGGACTTAGAGTAAACATTGTTCTCTAAGCCCGTTTTTTGTGTGTTAGGTTTCTACGGAAGTAAGGCTTCCCAGTCGATTGGACTT
>DATFAW010000038.1:0-2684 GCA_035254165.1 Paludibacter sp. | reverse complement strand
GGAGCAATATTATGGTAGTATGCGATTATATAGTCTCTTTTTAAGCTCCATAGGAGCAACATTATACTATATAAAAAGTCAAGACGAACTCTATAATTAAGCTTCAAAGATAAACACTTTATTTTATATTAACAACATTCTTTTTTGATTAGTTGTCGGATTGGGTGGGATACCTTTTCCACAGTTTAAAACTGTGGAAAAGGTATTTTTAAATAGTCGTGCTTCTACTTGGATGAGGTACTCACCGGGCATTCCCCAACCATGATTGTTACTACCGCTTGTCAGTATGTAATCTGGTTTACAGACAGAATGAGAAAAGAAACAGGCAACTAATGAGAAGAAATGCCTGCTGATTTTTGATGGGTACCTGCTGAGTAAAAAGAAATGGGCAACTAAAGAAAAGAAAACGGGCAATTAATGAGAAGAAATGCCTGCTGGTTTTCGATGGGTGCCTGCTGAGTAAAAAGAAATTTAAAAATAATCGGAAACCGGTTTATTGCATTCGGTGAAATATTGACGTGGTGTGATGCCCGATAACTCACGGAAATCATTGATCATATGCGATTGGTCGTAGTATCCGCAGCGATATGCAAGTTCTGTCAGACTTTCGTAAGGAAATTGTTGATGTGCAAATAACGTATACTGAAACCGAATGACTTTTAGGTATTGTTTGGGCGATAACCCAACAAATTGTTTGAAAACCCGTTCGTGTTGTTTAGAACTAAGGCAAGCTTCCGAAGCCAATCCTTTTGCCGTTACCATTCCATTCGACTGGTTTATAAGCTTGATGTTACCAACTATGCGGTTCCAGGCATATTCTGTTTTTCTATTCAGCCGACTTAATAGAAAACGTTCGATATGATTGATACGCTGTTCGAGTGTGACCAAGTCGTGCAGTTGCTCTTCCAGTTCCCGGGCGATGGGGCCGAGAATATCTTGCAGGTCGATTGTCTCGTCGGATAGTTCGTGCATGGGCAAATCAAAAAACAAACCCGCACTGTGCGGATAAAACTGTATCGAAAGCATGGATATTTTCCCTGTGGGCAGGACATCGAAAAAACTCGTTTTTTGTCCGCAGATAATAACTCCCGGCTGCATTTCGTCTGTGAGTTTTCTTTTCAGCAGATGATCGGCAAAATGAAAAGTCAGCTCTACACAACCGGTAGGAACCACACGTTCACCCACAGCTTCGCAGGCTTCCATTTCCAGAAACCAGTAATGCTTGATATAGAGCGATAAAGTTGCAACAGGTTGTATCAGGCGGTACTGCATAAAACAAGGATTAAGCTCCGGTTTATAAAAATAAGGATATGCAAAGATAGAAAAAATCAGGTGTATTTGTATGTAATTTCAGCCCGGCAATAATTGAATTGCCGGACTGAAAATGGAATGAAAGTTTACTCGCCGTACAACCCGAGCCGGTTTCCTTCTGTGTCAATAAACAGGGCAAAATAGCCACGTCCTTCGGCTTCAATTTTGCATTTCGGACGATCGATTGTTCCACCGTTAGCTTTAACGCGTTCGATCCAGCCATCGATGTCATTACCGCAATTCAGACTAACCAACACACCATCTTTCGACGGTTTAAAATCGGGAGACCAGAAAATAGCTCCTGCATCATGGGGCAAACATGCCATTTTCTCTGTTCCGCAATCAATACCTTCGAGTTCAACACCCAGCAATTTGCCGTAGAAATCTACAGCACGGTCGAAATCCACCGCAGGAATCTCTACCCAGTAAAAAATCTTTTTCATTTTTATTCGTTTTAAATTGTATTACGCTGCAAAGGTAGGGAAGGGAAGAATGCCAAAATTGGAAAAAAAAGACATTCTTCCAGGTAGCGAAAGGAAGCACAAATTTAGTAAGTCCCAAAATTGTGAAAGAAGTAACAAGAATAAAATATGATTATCCGCAAAGCGTCCTAATAAATAGAATTATTCCGTTTAAGCCGGGTTTCGCGATTTAAAAGCGATTTGGAAATCGCGAAACCCACTTCCATTGCTTTTATTTGAGCAGTTTGTTTTTAAGTATCGTTTCCATGGTTTTGTCTCTGTACGTTCTCGAAACAGGAACCATATATTTATCAACCCCCAGTAAGTTGCCTTCGATAGTAGTTATCTGTTCCATGTTCACAATAAATGATTTATGTGCCTGTACAAATTGGCTTGCCGGCAAATTCTGGAGCATCGAACTAAGCGTGGAGTGCGTAATTATCTTTCCTGTGGTTGTCTGTATAGATACATAGTTTTCTACTCCTTCCACAAACAAAATATCTTTAAAGAATATTTTCTCCAGTTTCTGGTTGGCTTTCACAAATAAATAATCGGGTAGGGAAGATGTTGCCTGCTGGCTCATCAACAAATCATAAACCTTATTGACTGCCTTCAAAAACCGTTCGAATGAAATGGGTTTCAGTAAATAATCCACTACTTCGAGATCATATCCTTTGATGGCGTATTGCTCGTAGGCACTGGTAATAATTACCTTAGGTGGATTGGCCAGGCTCGAAAGCAACTCTATTCCCGACATGTAAGGCATCTCTATGTCGAGTAACAATAAATCCACTTGTATGGTCTTCAACACATTGCTCAGTTGTATGGCATCTTCGCAAACGGCAACTAATTCCATAAAATCCAGTTTCTCCACGTAGCCTTGCAGCCCTTTTCGTGCTACCGGTTCATCAT
>DATFAW010000037.1:0-7408 GCA_035254165.1 Paludibacter sp. | reverse complement strand
ATCTATCGTAAGTAAAATACTCTTGCGTAACGATAAAGGAAATGTGACGCTTTTTGCGTTCGATCAGGGTGAAATGCTAAGTGAGCACACAGCACCATTCGACGCCATTTTACAAGTGCTCGATGGTAAGGGCGAAGTTACGATTGATGGTAATAAAAATACATTGGTTGCGGGCGAAAGCATTATTATGCCTGCCAATATTCCACATGCAGTTGCAGCTTTGGAGAAATTCAAAATGCTGTTGATCATGATAAAAGGCTGAGACCCCCAACCCCTAAAGGGGGACTTAAAGAATGTAATAAAGAGAATTGAAATAAAATAGACTAACTTAAATCCCCCTTTAGGGGTTAGGGGTCATATGAAAAGAACAATAATAAAAATAGACGAAGAACTTTGCAATGGTTGCGAGGCATGTGTGCAGGGCTGCCACGAAGGTGCGCTGCAAATGATTGATGGCAAAGCACGCATGGTTAGTGAGCTGTTTTGCGACGGATTGGGTGCTTGCATCGGCGATTGTCCGGTGGGGGCTATCGAACTCGAAGAACGTGAAGCTGAGCCTTACGATGAAATTGCAACCATCGAACGCATGATTCCGAAAGGGGAGAAAACCATCATTGCACACCTGAAACATCTCAAAGAACATGGCGAAATTGATTATCTTAAACAAGGAGTAGGGTATTTGCGGGCAAATGATATTTTGATTGACTTTGCTCAGGTACACAATCATGGTGGTGCCGGATGTGCAACAAAACCTGTAGCTCCAGCTCCACAACATAATCATGGTGGCGGCTGCCCCGGAAGTCGCGAAATGTCATTTACTCCGGCTGCTGAGTCCGGCTTTAAGATGGCTGCTGCAACTAATGCCGAGACTCCTTCGCAACTCCGCCAGTGGCCGGTACAATTGCATTTGTTGAATCCCGAAGCGGGTTATTTCAAAGGAGCTGATGTGGTATTGGCTGCCGACTGTGTGGCGTTTAGCTTTGCCGATTTCCACAATCGTTTTCTTGCCGGTAAAATACTGGCCATTGCTTGCCCAAAACTCGACTCGAACAAAGAATCGTATGTGGAGAAACTGAAGAACATGATTGTTTATTCAGCCATCAATACGCTTACAGTAGTCATTATGGAGGTGCCTTGTTGCGGTGGATTACTTGCACTGGCACAAAAAGCCATTGCCGAAGCCGGACGAAAAATCCCGGTAAAACTGGTTGTAATCGGAACCAGAGGTGATGTACTGAAAGAGGAGTGGGTGTAAGACCCCTAACCCCAGAAGGGGAACATATAAACCCCACCCGCTTCGCTCGTACCCTTTAATAAAGGGGACAATTCCGAAATGCGAAGTTATATACGTTAAATCAAAGTGTTGAAACTTTCAAAATTGCATTAGTTAGTTCTTTGCAACAAATTGCGCACCCTTCTTCCCTTTTGAAAAAGGGAAGTGCCCGAAGGGCGAAGGGTTAGAATTTAAATTTACAGAAATACATTTTTTTCATTCACAATTAATCATTATAGAATATGAACATGTTTTGTTATCAATGTCAGGAAGCAGCCAAAGGATCGGGCTGCGAGGTTAAGGGAGTTTGTGGAAAAACTCCCGAAGTAGCAGGTTTACAGGATTTGCTTATCTACCAAATTAAAGGCTTATCTCATTACACAACGGCTCTGCGTGCGTTGAATATAGAAAACGAGGCAGCCAATGCATTTATCACCGACAGTCTGTTTATGACTATCACCAATGCGAATTTCGATTACGAACGCTTTGTAAACCGGATTTGCGACGGCTTCAAACTCCGCTCTAAACTAAAAGCAACTCTGCTCGAAAATAATATTGAACTTCCCCAAAATGAACTTCTCAGCTGGACAGCCGTAAAGGCACAGGAAATGGAAGAAATAGCCAAAAACGTTGGTGTGTTGGCTACCGAAAACGAAGATATCCGTTCGTTACGTGAACTGGTTATTTACGGACTGAAAGGTATGGCTGCGTATCTGGAGCATGCTTCCAACCTAGGTTCTTTCGACCAAGAAGCAAGCGCTTTTACCCAACGTGCTTTGGTGGCAACTACCGACGACAGTCTTTCTGCTGATGAGCTGACTGCTTTGGTCCTCGAAACAGGAAAAATGGGTGTACAGGTTATGGCATTGCTTGATACTGCCAATACAACTTCATACGGCAACCCCGAAATTACGAAGGTAAACCTGGGCGTTCGCGCTAATCCGGGTATCCTGATAAGTGGCCACGACTTGAAAGACATGGAAGAACTGTTGAAACAAACCGAAGGAACAGGTGTTGATGTGTACACGCACAGTGAAATGCTTCCGGCCAATTATTATCCTGCTTTCAAAAAGTATAGCCATTTTGTAGGTAACTACGGCGGCGCTTGGTGGAGCCAGGTTACCGATTTCGAATCGTTCAACGGTGTGGTGCTGTTCACTACCAACTGTATTGTTCCGCCTAAAAGTACTGCCACTTATGCCGATCGTGTTTATACCACCGGAGCTTCAGGTTTCCCCGGTTTCAAACATATCGAAGATCGCAAAGATGGTCAACCAAAAGATTTCTCACCACTTGTGGCCCATGCCAAACAATGTGCTTCGCCAATTGAAATAGAAACAGGCGAAATAGTAGGTGGATTTGCCCATGCGCAGGTATTTGCTTTGGCCGATAAAGTGGTTGATGCTGTAAAATCGGGTGCTATCCGTAAGTTCTTCGTGATGGCCGGTTGCGATGGCCGCATGAAAGGCCGTAGTTACTATACCGATTTTGCTCAACAATTGCCTTCGGACACAGTGATTCTGACTGCCGGTTGTGCCAAATACCGTTACAATAAATTGCCGCTGGGCGATATAGGTGGCATTCCACGTGTGTTGGATGCCGGACAATGTAACGACAGTTATTCGTTGGTAATGATTGCCCTGAAACTGAAAGAAGTGTTCGAATTGAATGATATCAACGAACTGCCGATAGCTTACAACATTGCCTGGTACGAACAAAAAGCAGTTATCGTATTGCTTGCCTTGCTTTACCTGGGTGTAAAGAACATTCACCTCGGACCAACTTTGCCGGCCTTCCTTTCGCCAAACGTAGCTAAAGTTTTGGTTGATGCATTCGGAATTGCACCCATCGGAAGCGTGGACGAAGATATGAAGTTGTTCTTAAACTAAGATACTTCTTTTAAATTTAGTCGGAGTGCGACTTCAAGTCGCGCCCCGACTAATAAAACAAGAGACTGTATCAAAAAATACTTTTGATACAGCCTCTTGTTTCTGTCTTTGTTAGCTTGATTTGCTAAAACTTGTATGCCACTTCCAGTTGCATAACGAAATGATTTGAGATAGTTTCTTTTTCGACTGTGCCTGTTGATGATAATATTGAAGCTGCATTTACCGGTATGGCATAGGTCGGAACCAGATTGAATTTGAAATTGTGGACACTATAAGAAATAGGAACACTTATTTCATAATCCAATACCTTATAGCTTGAAGCTGCTTCAACAGTGTATGTAGGTGCGGAAGTGGTGGTAGTGGTTGTTCCGGAGTTACCCTTTTTGGCTAAGCCTTTACCATGCCCTTTATTACCGGTGATGTGCGATTTCCCGGCCACAAGGTACGAGTTATAATAGTTTTGAGTTCCGGCATTGAGTTTCACACCAGGCTCAATAACCAGTTTGCCTATTTCAAAACTTCTGTTTAAACCTATTTCAGTAATTACGTCCATTTTATCATTAAACGCAAGACCTGCCCCTGCATTCAGCGAAACAACGTCAAGGTCGTAGGCAAAATTAGATGTCAGTCCAAATTCATTTACCGAGTTGAAAGAGATACTATTCATATCATAAAAATACTTTTCTAGGGATACTCCTCCGGTTAGTTTTTTACCGATACTAAAATCATATCCCCCTTCAAACGAAAAGGCATCTATCTTATTGAGCCCGGCATCCAGTTGATAGGACAATGATGCTCCTATATGCAAACCCGATTTATGATAATACCCTATCGATGGAACGAGGTACATGATGTTGGCAGAATCAATTCTTCCCAGATAAACATTGTTTGATAAATACTTGAGGCCAACTGCAAAACTCGATTTTTTTACTTTTATAGTATCCGATTCTTCGGCATGTACCTGAAGTCCGAATAAACTTAATCCTGTCAACAAAATGAGACTTACGTATTTCTTCATTATCAATAGTGCTTTTATTTTGGCTGCAATGTTACTCTTTAAAATGCATTTAGAAAAGATATTTCACGTTTCTTCATAAATAAGTTTGTATTTTTAATTTAATAGCGCGTCATGTAACAAGAAGGACAGGTCGTTGCATAACATGAAAGACAGGTCACGGCCTGTCTCTACATAAATGGTTTTGTTTTTCTTAGTCGGAGTGCGACTTCAAGTCGCGCCCCGACTAATATTTAAAATCAACATTCGGTACAATTTAGAATGTTGATTTTTTTGCTTATCGCTAACGGACAGATCACGACCTGTCCCTACGAAATGAAAACAACGGACCCTTTCCAAAACAAAGGAAAGGATCCGTTGATAATATTGATTCTTGTTTGAGCTTTACAAACTCAATTAATATGCCCGTGCAAACACAACGCGTTGTGCCGAAGGCATACCGGTAACCATACAAACGCCCGGAGTGGTATCGCCATTCAATGGAATACAACGGATGGTGGCTTTGGTTTCTTCTTTGATTTTTTCTTCTGTTTCCGGAGTTCCATCCCAATGGCACATCAGGAATCCGCCTTTTTCTATTTCCACTTTAAACTCGTCGTACGAATTTACATCGCGGGTAACAGAAGCGCGGTAATCAAATGCTTTTTGGAATATATTGGCCTGAATGGTTTTCAACAACTCATCGATATAGGTTTCCACACCTTCTATAGCTACTGTTTCTTTGGTCAACGTGTCGCGGCGGGCAACTTCTACGGTTCCGTTTTCCATATCGCGGGCACCCATAGCCAATCGTACCGGAACACCTTTGAGTTCATATTCGGCAAATTTCCAACCCGGTTTTTTGTTGTCGTTGTTATCGTATTTAAATGAAATGCCCAATGCTTTAAGCTTAGCTGTAATCTCAGCTACTTTAGCGCTGATAGCTTCCAGTTGTTCTTCGTTTTTATAAATAGGCACAATCACTACCTGAAAAGGAGCCAGGTTAGGAGGGAGCACCAATCCGTTATCGTCGGAGTGAGTCATGATAAGCGCACCCATCAAGCGGGTAGAAACTCCCCACGAGGTAGCCCAAACATAATCCTGTTTATTGCTTTTGTCCATAAAGGTTACGTCGAATGCTTTGGCAAAGTTCTGTCCAAGGAAGTGCGACGTTCCTGCTTGCAGGGCTTTACCATCTTGCATCAAAGCTTCGATACAATACGTATCCAATGCTCCGGCAAAACGTTCGTTAGCCGATTTCACACCTTTTAATACCGGAACAGCCATAAAGCGTTCGGCAAAGTCAGCATAAACCTCTAACATTTTGCGCGCTTCTTCTACAGCTTCGGCCTCGGTGGCATGCGCTGTGTGACCTTCTTGCCACAGGAATTCGGCGGTACGAAGGAACAAACGGGTACGCATTTCCCAACGAACCACATTGGCCCATTGATTTATCAAAATAGGCAGGTCGCGATACGATTGAATCCAGTTTTTATAGGTGTTCCAGATAATGGTTTCGGATGTTGGACGAACGATCAGTTCTTCTTCCAGTTTGGCATCAGGATCCACAACCAGGCCTTTACCATTCGGATCGGCCATCAAACGGTGGTGTGTTACCACGGCACATTCTTTCGCAAAACCTTCAACGTGTTCGGCTTCTTTGCTCAAAAACGATTTAGGGATAAACAAGGGGAAGTATGCATTTACGTGACCGGTTTCTTTGAACATGCGATCCAGTTCGGCCTGTATTTTTTCCCAAATGGCGTAACCGTAAGGTTTAATCACCATACAACCGCGAACGGCTGAACTTTCCGCCAGGTCGGCTTTTATTACTAAATCGTTATACCATTGTGAGTAGTTTTCGCTGCGCGAAGTCAATTCTTTTGCCATAAAGTTTTTTATCAATAAAGTAATTGTTTCCCGCAGATAGCGCAGATAAACGCAGATGGAACATTTTGATTTCGGAAAAAGAAGTCAGCGAAAATCAGCGTAATTAGCGGGAAATATTTTTGAATTGCAAAGGTAATCAATTTTCAGCAATCTTCCTTTTGTCCATTCAGAGAAAATGAAGTGCACAGGATGCAAATTTCTAATATCCCCGGTTCTATTTGCTATCTAATATCTTGAATCTTGATTCTACTATCTTGATTCTACTATCTTGGTTCTTGGCTCTTGGTTCTTTTATCTGTTTAAATCTTCCTGATCCGGCTTGCTTTAAACTCATAACCTTCGATATTAAAGCTAGTGTGTTGATATTTTGTCCGGGTCAAATGCTTTTCGATAAAAGGTAAATCGGGGGCATAATAAAAACTGCCTTCCGTTTTCAACGAACCAAGGATCTCCATATACTTTTGGGCATAAGTACGATAATTGCCATCCACCCGCAAATTGTGATGAATAAAGTGATTGGAAAAACCCAGGTTGCTGATAATGCTTCCCCACTTTTCGGGTTCAAATTCGTATTCCAACCAATCGGATTTGGTGTAGAACGGATTTTGATTGTCGAAACGATCAATGCCATAAGCTTCAATTCCATTATCGCGCAGGTAATTCACCAGGTTCATTTCACGTCCGCAACCCACGTCCAATACCGGTTGCCGCAACGAGTTTAAATCTATATGAAGGATTTCGAGTTGTAAATGTGGCGGATATTCCGAGCAGGGGACAGGTTGCAGGTATTCCTGGTTATTGGCATACATCTGCTCAGCAAACTTATTGGTTCGAACCAACCAATCGCACAGATTGCTGTAATGCTGCTGGCTGATAGTATCCAGTTCAGTTTGTCCTGCATGCGTGTCGAGCATGCTGATTTTTTGATTCAGTTCCCTGTAAAGCTCCTTTAATTCAATGATCGATTCAGCATTGAACGAGAAATACTGATTCACCCGGCAGAATTCCTGCAATGATTCATCCGTCAAATAATCAATCAGCAATTGTTCCGATTCAATGTCCAGGTTCCGGATTTTATCAATCAATGACTCTGTGCCTTCGATAAATTGCAAGCTTTTATTTTCTGTTCCGGCCAGTAAGTTTTTGCCCTTATTGAAAGCTATTTGGTCTTTGATATGTTTCCTGATGTTTTCATCAGCTTCTGTGGATGGCATGGTTGAGGTTGGTTTTTGTTGGATACAAAGATAGGTGAAAAATACAGCAAATTCTGTTTTACTGTGTTTTTCACCTATCGTATTTTTTCTCTAATACCGGTTCTTTACCAGCGCATCAGTCTTTTTGGATTTTGATAAATGTGTTACT
>DATFAW010000036.1:0-10525 GCA_035254165.1 Paludibacter sp. | reverse complement strand
GTTTTATATTAAATAAAATCGTATTTTTAATCATTTCTTCTTCTTCAAAACTATTCTGAAGAATAAAAAGCCAGCAATAGTCATGGCAAATCCGGCTGCGATGTATAATAAATAATCCATGTCCAGATTTCGAATAAAGATTCTTCGTGCTAAAACGGCAAGGAGAATAATTGCTATTGCGATAACCGTGCCAGGCGATTTTTGTGAGTTCTGTTTCATGTCTGACTAATCATTATACGTTTTATCGAATGCCATTTCCGGTGATACAATAAATGGATATACTTGGCATAAACCTCAAATAGTGCGAAGTAGCTTTGAGCGTGCAATGGGTTTAATGAAAAACTCTTTTGATAGCTGCGCACTCCAAAAGGTTGCCTACTAAAAAGCTCCGGCACCGTTCCTGAATAGGAAGACCGCCGGAGCTTTTTTTGTATAATCGAAATTGTAGATTTGATAAGGATCAACCCTTTTTCAATTTCTTTTCTCTCTTTTCTTCTTTTTTTTCTTTCGGAGTTTTGAGAGGCTCTTTCTTTACTGTTTTCTTAGCGTCTTGAGATTTTGCCATGATTTCTAAATTTTTAAAGTTAGTATTTGTGTTTAATCCCGCCAACTATCTGATAGTTACATTCGCTGTTTGTTTTATATTGTTCGAAGCAGAACCTAGTAAAAGATTATAGCTGCCTGCGTCTATTTTCCAGGCATGCGATGTTACATCCCAGTAGGCAAAGTCGCTGCTTTTCAATTTTAGTTTTACTATTTTGCTTTCACCGGGTTTTAGTTCCACTTTGGTAAATGCTTTGAGCTCTTTCACCGGACGCTCTACTGTTGTTTTCATTGGCTGAACGTAAAGCTGGGCTACTTCGGCACCGATTTTTTTGCCCGTGTTTTTCAACTCGAATTCTACTGTTACGGTTCCTGTTTTATTAATCACTGAGCTTGATTTCATGTCGCTGTATTTGAAAGTAGTGTACGATAACCCAAACCCGAAAGGATAAAGCGGCTCAATGTTTTTCGACTCATACCACCGGTAACCAACAAAGACCCCTTCTTTATAGTTTATATCAATCACCGGAATTTTAGGTGCAATTACGTCGCCCACCCAGCCGGTATAAAGTTCCATGCCTGCAGGTATATACGTTGCTCCGGGAGAATCTTCGAATTTTTGCTCAATGGTGATAGGCAATTTTCCTGAAGGATTGGTTTTTCCCGATAAAATCTCGGCCAGGGCGGTATATCCGTTTTGTCCGGCATACCAGGCATAAATAATAGCCGGTACTTTATTGTTCCAGCCGGTCATTTTTAAACCTCCACCTGCATTTACTACCACCACCATATTTTTATTCAGTGCTGCTACTTTTTCAACCAGCGCATTACTTTCGGCAGGAATTTCAAACGGTTTGTCCCAACCTTCGCTATCGCTTGTGCCGATGCTTACAACCACAAATCCAGCCGTCTTCAATTGTTCGTTGGTTGGAGTTTTGGCATACGTTACTGTTGGTCCGAATTCGGCACGTAGAGCATCAATCATTTTTACGTTGTCGTAACCTTCCACTTCGGCTGAGCCTAAACCACGGGCAATATTTTCAACATATTTTCCAACTACAAGGATGTTTTTCTTTGCTTTTGTCGACAGTGGGAGAATGTTCTTTTCGTTACGTAATAGTACAATACCTTCGCGGGCAGTTTGTAAAGCTACCTTTTCGTGTTCCGGATATTTTTGCATGTACCTGTCATCTTTTACCGGACGGTCATAATCGCCCATGGCAATGAAAGCACGCATAATGTTTTTAGCCATCCGATTAACGTCCGCTTCAGTCACTTTACCTTCTTTGATCAGTCTGTCTGCGTTTGTTCTCAGGTAAATATCACCAATTTCAGTCAGGTCGGGGATGTCTTTGTTTCCTTCGCCCGGCATTTCCAGGTCCATTCCCGATTTAATTACTTTTGCCGGATCGTACACCGACCACCAATCGGTCATTACCAACCCCTTAAAGCCAAGCTCTTTTTTTAGTAATTGGTCAATGACATAACTGCTTTGTCCTGCCCATTCACCATTTACCTGATTGTATGAAGTCATTACAGCCATAGCACCAGCATCAATCCCTGCTTTGAAAGCCGGCAGGTAAATTTCGTGGATAGCCCTTTCGTCTACGATTGAATTTGTGCGACGACGATGAAAATCTGTATTGTTACACAGAAAATGCTTCAGCGTTGCCATTGTTCCGGTGCTTTGCATGCCTACCACATAGCTTTCCACCATGCGTGCTGCCAAAAACGGATCCTCACCAAAATACTCGAAGTTACGACCATTCTGCGAGATACGGTAGATGTTCATTCCTGGTCCTAACAATACAGCCACATTGTTTGCACGGCATTCTTCACCAATACTCTTTGCAAAACCATATGCCAATGTTGGGTTCCAAGTGGCAGTAAGAGCCAGCGGGCAAGGAAATGCTGTTGATTTTTGTGTCGAGTGATCCAAATCCTTGCGGATATGAACACCTTGCGTGGCATCGGAGAAATAGAATTCAGGGATGTTATACTTTTTGAATCCTTGTGTAAAGAAAGAATTATGCCCCCCAATCAGTTGGATTTTTTCTTCAAGAGTCATTTGCGATAAAATAGAGTCTGCCCTTTTATCGGCAATGGCTAAGCTAACAGGGGTTTTGAATGGTTTAAAACTGTATTTATCAGTTTTGGCCGACTGCGAAAAAGATTGGAAAGTGAGCAGGCAAAGCCCGCAAACAAGGGCTAATGTGTGTTTCATACATGTATAAATTGTGATTGATGAGTAAGAGCGACTTGTGATAATTGCTTTGTCCTGTTTTATTGCCCAAATGGGGTTTGATTGCTGCAACTGACATTTTCACCTGGCGAAACATGAAAATAATCACAAAAATACTGATAATATTTGTAACGATAAGCTGTTTCTTCAAGCTCAGTTCCTGTTCCGCATTCCACACCACCATTAATCACGTTTAAGGTAGCTCCAAAACCGGGTACACGTCCTTTTTGTAAATCATCAGCGTTGGGTTTCCAGTTGCCTGTCATGATATCGTGGCACGATGGCTTCGGAGCTTGCGGTGTCATCCAAAACCAAATGGCCGAGGCAAATGACATTACTGCATCTTGCGCCAATCGTTCCGGATGCTGCAGCAACGAATCTTTTGTTCCGTACCACGCTTCACTAAATTGACCGTAATTGTAGTTCCAGCTCAGCTGCTTAGGTCCTCTGCCAAAATAGTATTTGCCCTCAACCGGGGGAAACTTCTTTTTCGATTGGTCGGCATATGCATTTATTGGTTCTTTTTGATTTTCTTCAACATAACGAAGTCCCCACTTAAAATATCCTCCCGGAGCTTGTGCCCAACCTCCACTGGTTTCTTGCGCAATATTCGCTAAAAAGGCTGCAAGTTCCCGCTTTTGAGTAATTTCATCTCCCGTAAGAAAATTGGGAAAAATATGCGCTGCAGCCACAAAGGCTTTAAATGAATAAAAATCCCCGGTGGCTTTCAGTGGGTTCATTGGGTTCCGTCCATGCCGGTTAGGGAAAAGTTCATTCCACTTTGCAGCGTTTAGGTATTTCTTTACCGCAGTCTTACCCCGGCGGTTTACCTCCAGTCGCAAGGGTTCTTTTGTAATTGTAGCTGTTTGCGAAAAACCATTGATAGACAGGAGAAGTATAAGGATAATGAAGTAATGTTTCATGCTAAAAATAAATCGGGAAAATAGTACTTTGTTATAATTTGCCTTTAATATTAAATGTTCCGGTTGGAGTATTCACTATCCAATTGGAAAAGGCATTAATGTAATTCCAGAACGAAAGTACTAAATATTCAGGAATATCCAACTCCAGCAATACTTGTTTGTAGCAGTTGAGCCATACTATTCTGCCTTCGGGTGTAATTGAAAACGGAGCATGACGGTCGGCCATCATGGGTTTGCCCCGATGTTGGTTAAAATAATCGGGGCCGCCGCATATTTGAATCATAAAATCGGCGGAGTTTTGTTTCGATAATTCAAATTCAGCATCATCACTGGCAAATAAGTGCTTAATTGGACTTTCCCGAAGGAGATTATAATGTTTGCTTACCATTTTCCGTATTCCGTCATCGCCTAGTTGCTTGTAAAATTCAGGATCGGGTTTGCTAACTTCAGGGCGTTCCCCGTACTGATACGTATTTATTTGTAAATTCATTTTATTTGTAATTTGTCATGTGAATTCTTTGTTTCGCAAGAGGTGTGAAAAAGATTCAATTAAATAACTATACCGGGCAGTTGTTTGTTCGGCTATAAAACAAATTAGCCACAGAAAACTCCTGCGGCTAATTTATTCTGAACATATTATTTTAAACTTCGAACGTCTCCAGTCTTAAGCTTTTCTGGCTTTTCAACCATTCTGTTATACTTTTCGCAATGCCTTCTGCATCCAGTCCAAGCATTTTATAAAGTTCTTCCGGCGTACCATGTTCGACAAAGCTGTCGGGAATGCCAAGACGTTTAAGGTGGATAATGTAATTGTTGTCAGCCATGAATTCTAATACAGCACTGCCGAATCCGCCTTGAATTACGCCATCTTCGACGGTTATAATCTGTTTGAATTTCTTTCCAATTTCGTGCAGCATTTTTTCATCCAGCGGTTTTAAAAAGCGTAAATCGTAGTGCGCAATCGATATGTCTTGTTCTCTTTCTATTTGTGCAATGGCCTTTTGCGTGTTGGTTGCCATTGTTCCAATAGTTAGCACAGCTATGCCTTTTCCGTTTTTCAGGCATTCGCCTTTTGCAATGGTAAGTGTTTTCATCGGTTGTTTCCAATCAACAATAGTTCCTTTCCCGCGTGGATACCGGATCACGAACGGTCCCATATCGGGTTGTTGGGCGGTAAATAGCAAGTTGCGAAGTTCAATTTCATTTCGTGGGGCGGCAATGGTCAGGTTTGGAATGCAACGCATGTATGCCAGGTCAAATAATCCGTGATGAGTAGCTCCATCTGATCCGACAATGCCGGCTCTGTCCAAACACATTACTACATTTAAATTTTGCAAAGCTACATCATGAATTACATTATCATAACCCCGTTGCATAAATGAGGAGTAAATATTGCAAAATGGAATCAAGCCTTCTTTTGCCATTCCTGCCGAAAAAGTCACTGCATGTCCTTCGGCAATTCCTACATCGAAAACTCGATTGGGCAATTCTTTTTGCATGATAATCATGGAACAGCCCGATGGCATAGCAGGAGTTATACCTACAATCTTTTTGTTGTTCAATGCCAGTTCCAGCAGGGTTTCTCCAAAAACATCCTGAAATAGGGGTGGAGTCAACTCGGTTGCGCCAGTAGTTTTACGTTCGCCCGTTTCAACATTAAACTTGCCGGGTGCATGCCACACAGTTGCCGATTTTTCAGCAGGTTCATATCCTTTTCCTTTTTTAGTAATAACATGAAGCACTTTCGGCCCTTCGAAATTTTTTATTTCGGACATTATTCGTACCAATCCATCTACATCATGACCATCCACCGGACCAAAATAGCGGATATTCATTCCTTCGAAAATATTGTTCTGATTCGATAATGTGGCTTTTACACTATTGTTGAATTTAGTAATCCTATGAATATTATTATCGGTAATAATATTCATTTTTTTCAATAGGTTAGCTGCTTTAAACCTGATCTTATTGTAAGTTCGTGAGGTGGTAATGTCGACCAGGTATTGTATAAATCCCCCTTGAACAGGATCAATGGCCATCTGATTATCATTTAGAATAATCAACAGGTTGTTTTTGTTAACTGAAGCATTATTCAATCCTTCGAATGCCAAACCGCCTGTCATAGCTCCGTCGCCAATAACTGCTACCACATTCCGGTTTGTTTCATCTTTTAGTAATGATGCTACCGACATGCCCAATGCTGCCGAAATGGAAGTGGATGAGTGTCCAACGCCGAAAGAGTCATACTCACTCTCTTTTGGTGTGGGAAACCCGCATAATCCTTTGAACTGTCTGTTAGTATAAAAACGATCGCGTCGACCGGTCAGAATTTTATGTCCGTAGGCCTGATGCCCAACATCCCATACAATGCGGTCATAAGGTGTATTAAAAACGTAGTGAAGTGCCACAGTGAGCTCTACAACACCTAAACTAGAACCCAAATGCCCTGGATTTTTTGAAACCTCATCGATAATAAACTGTCGTAGGTCGTCGCAAACTGCCGGAAGATTGTTTCTGTTAATTGTTTTTAAATCAATAGGTGAGTTTATGTGGTTGATATATTGATAAATTCTTTTTTCCATAATACTGTCAAAATAGCTTGCAAAAATAATACAAATTTGCGGTCATTACCTATTTTAGGCTGCTTATCTTTGTCTCGATTATAACTTTTATATAACGCATTCGTGCCAATATTGCTCATTTAATATTGAAAAATGATTTTCTCGAACAAAACAAGCCCGATTCCTTACAGTTTGTGTAAATATAACATTTATTTCTTCCAAACTATTTGACGTTTCGAATTCTTGCCTTATCTTTGCAACCGAAAAACAAACAATATATGACTTTTCAACGCATTTATTCTATTCTCGTGCTCGTCGTGCTTCTTTTGGTCAATAATCAGAGGTGAGATGGTTGCGTGTATAAATGTATGATAAATACAAAAAACCTTTCTCACCATAACGGAGAAAGGTTTTTTATTTAGAGAAACTACCCCAAACCCAAAAGGGGCTTTGGGAATATAAGATAATTGAATTACTAACTAACAAAAATTCCCCTTTAGGGGTTGGAGGTTATATGAAAAAGGAATTACGCAGTTTAACCACAACTGGTGGCCGTAGGATGGCTGGAGCCCGCTCACTTTGGCGTGCTAACGGGATGACTGATGGTCAGATGGGAAAGCCAATCATTGCAATCGTAAATTCATTTACTCAATTTGTCCCCGGGCATGTTCATTTGCACGAAATTGGTCAGAAAGTAAAAGCGGAAATAGAAAAACTTGGTTGCTTTGCAGCCGAATTCAATACGATTGCCATTGATGATGGAATTGCCATGGGGCACGACGGAATGCTTTATTCATTGCCATCACGTGACATTATTGCCGACAGCGTCGAATACATGGTGAATGCTCACAAAGCAGATGCTATGGTTTGCATCAGCAATTGCGATAAAATTACGCCGGGTATGCTTATGGCTTCCATGCGATTAAACATTCCAACCATTTTTGTTTCGGGCGGTCCGATGGAAGCCGGTGAGCTGGATGGCAAACAGCTGGATTTGATTGACGCTATGGTTCAATCGGCCGACGAGAGTGTTTCGGATGCACAGGTAAAACGAATCGAAAATGCCGCTTGTCCAACTTGTGGTTCCTGTTCGGGTATGTTTACGGCTAATTCAATGAACTGTCTCAACGAGGCTATCGGACTGGCTTTGCCAGGCAATGGAACCATTGTTGCTACACATGCCAACCGCGCGCAACTCTTTATCGATGCAGCAAGAATAATCGTTGAGAATGCCAATAAATATTATTTCGAAGGTGACGAAACCGTTCTGCCACGTTCTATTGCAACCCGCGAGGCATTTAATAATGCTATGAGACTGGATATTGCTATGGGAGGTTCTACCAATACGGTTCTTCATATTTTGGCTATCGCTCACGAAGCGGAAGTGGAATTTACGATGGACGACATTGATGCTCTTTCGCGTCGCACACCTTGTTTGTGTAAAGTAGCTCCGAATTCTCAAAAATACCACATTCAGGATGTAAACCGTGCCGGTGGAATTCTGGGTATTTTAGCCGAACTCAGCAAAGGTGGTTTGCTTGATACCTCTGTTCGTCGTGTTGATGGCTTGACTTTGGGTGAAGCTATTGAACAATTTGACATTACAAATCCTAAGGTTACGGCCGTAGCGATTGAAAAATATAAAAGTGCGCCAGCCCATAAATTTAATTTGGTGATGGGGTCACAACATACACAATATCCCGAACTGGATGGTGACCGAGTCAGTGGCTGTATCAGGGATGTTGAGCATGCTTACACCAAAGATGGCGGTTTGGGAATTCTGAAAGGGAACATTGCTGCTGATGGATGTGTTATTAAAACCGCCGGTGTGGATGAAAGCATTTGGAAATTCACCGGACCGGCTAAAGTCTTCACTTCTCAAGATACTGCTTGTGTTGGTATTCTAAAAGGTGATGTGGTTTCGGGTGATGTGGTAGTGATCACACACGAAGGACCAAAAGGAGGACCGGGCATGCAGGAAATGTTATATCCTACTTCGTATATCAAATCAAAGCATCTTGGAAAAGAATGTGCATTGATCACGGATGGTCGTTTTTCAGGTGGAACTTCCGGTTTATCTATCGGACACGTATCACCCGAGGCAGCTGCCGGTGGAAATATCGGGCTGATTCAGGATGGCGATATTATCGAAATTGATATACCGAATCGTTCTATCAATGTAAAAGTAAGCGAAGAAGAATTGCTGAAACGCCGTGAAGCCGAAATAGCTCGTGGCAAAGATGCATTCAAACCAAAAGATAGAAATCGTATCGTTTCAAAAGCCCTTCGTGCTTACGCCAGCTTGGTAAGCTCGGCTGATAAGGGTGCTGTAAGAATGATAGATTGACCCCCCAACCCCCTAAAGGGGGCTTTTGGATGGTGTCATATTAAAAATGTTGATTATTTATAGAGAAATCTATTTGTAGCATTTCCCAAAGTCCCCTTTAGGGCAGGGGTTATTTAAATTTTATGGAAACAAAAACTAAAATAACAGGAGCTCATGCATTTATGCAGGCGCTTGTAAAAGAAGGTGTTGATACTATATTTGGTTATCCGGGCGGTGCAATTATGCCTGTTTTCGACGCACTTTACGATTACGATAAACATATAAATCATATACTTACCCGTCATGAACAAGGTGCAACGCATGCAGCACAAGGTTATGCACGTGTTTCGGGAAAAGTTGGCGTTTGTCTGGTTACTTCGGGACCGGCAGCTACCAATGTTATTACCGGAATTGGGGATGCTATGCTGGACAGCACACCGCTGGTGGTTATCACCGGGCAAGTTGGTGCTGCGTTGTTAGGAACCGATGCGTTTCAGGAAATTGATGTAGTTGGTATTACGCAACCTATTACTAAATGGGCGTACCAAATTCGGCGTGCCGAAGATATTGCCTGGGCTGTTGCTCGTGCATTTTACATTGCCCGCAGTGGTCGTCCGGGACCAGTTGTACTTGATTTTGCAAAGAATGCACAATTGACAGAGGTGGAATTTGATTACAAACCATGTACTTTTATTCGTAGTTATTTGCCAATTCCTGAAGTTCAACCTTCTCAGATTGAAGCAGCAGCAACATTGATCAATCAGGCAAAAAAACCATTTGCATTGGTGGGGCAGGGAGTTGTATTGGCTAATGCAGAAGAGGAATTGAAGGCGTTTTTGGAAAAAGGAAATATCCCGGCTGCCTGGACGCTGCTTGGTGCATCGGCTATGGCTACTGATTTTCCATTGAATAAAGGTTTTTTGGGGATGCATGGAAATGTGGCTCCGAACATGAAAACCAATGAATGTGATGTGTTAATTGCTATTGGTATGCGTTTCGATGACCGTGTTACCGGCGATTTGAAAACATACGCAAAGCAAGCTAAAATTGTACATTTGGATATAGATGCAGCAGAGATTGGTAAGAATGTTATTCCTGATGCTCCGGTTTTGGGAACGGCTAAAGAAACATTGCCCGCATTGACTGCTAAGATAAATGACGCGAAACATACTGAATGGATTGCTTCGTTTGAGGAGTACGAAAAACTGGAATACGAAAAAGTAATCCAACGGGAAGTTTATCCGGAATCGGGTGAGATGACCATGGGTGAAGTAATTCATAAAGTTTCGGAAGCAACCATGAATAATGCCGTTATTGTGACAGATGTTGGACAGAATCAAATGCTTGCGGCACGATATTCAAAATATTCGCAAACACGAAGTTTAGTTACTTCAGGAGGTTTGGGAACGATGGGATTTGGAATTCCTGCAGCAATTGGCGCAAAAATGGGAGCCCCCGAACGCACGGTTTGCATGTTTGCCGGCGATGGTGGTTTTCAAATGACTATTCAGGAACTGGGAACAATCATGCAAGAACAGATTGGCGTGAAAATGATTATACTTAACAATCACTTCCTCGGAATGGTACGCCAATGGCAGGAAATGTTTTTCGAAGAACGATATTCATTTACAGAAATGGTTAATCCTGATTTTATTGCTATTGCAAAAGCGTATCGGATTGATGGCACTGAGGTTCATAAGCGGGAAGAGCTGGATGCAGCGATTGCGGATATGTTGAAAGACGATAAACCGTACTTGTTGGTTGTCAATGTAGAGAAAAAAGGCATGGTATTTCCTATGGTTCCAGCCGGTGCTTGTGTTACTAACATTTTATTGGGAGATTAAATCATGGAAACTAAATTATATACCATTACCATTTTTTCGGAAAATACTGTAGGGCTGTTGGGGCAAATAACTATTATTTTTACGCG
>DATFAW010000035.1:0-3740 GCA_035254165.1 Paludibacter sp. | reverse complement strand
TTATCTCATGTATTTAAGTTTTGCACAAAAAGACTGAGAATATTTATATTCTTCGTCTTTTTGTGCAAATAGCTTGTTGATAGCAAGTAGAAATCAAACGCAATTTTCGAGATTGTTTTTTTTAGTTATCGTCTTACTTTTTGGATCAAAGAGCTAATTATACGTCATACTACTATAGACATATCTATAATATTGTAATATATTTGGATGTTATTATAGATATATCTATATTTGCAGAAAATAATACTAACTATGTATACAGAACTATATGAACAATCGGGTAGCGATATTATCCGTCAGTTGGGAAAACGATATAGTGACTATCGTAAAAGGATGGGATATACCCAAAAGGAAGTCGCAGAGAAATCAGGTTTGAGCGTATTCACCATCAGTTCTTTTGAGAACGGTTCTTCTACCGGGGTAACATTGGCTTCGTTTATTAAATTATTGCGAGCCATCGACAGCCTTGATGAAATTGAAAAACTATTGCCTGAACTGCCTGAAAGCCCTCGTGCATTGTTTAAGAAACAACAGAAAGAAAAGTAATTATGGAAAAGAATGTAGTAATGGTGAAACTCTGGGGGATGCCTGTAGGGTATCTTTCATGGGATAAAAAAGCAGATGTAGCTGTTTTTGAATATGAATCGGAATTCGTAGACAAAGGTTTGGATATTGCTCCACTAACGATGTCCATCAATTCACCCCGCAGCAAGAAGCATATTCCCTGGACAGGCGATAAAGATAAATTGTACATGGGGCTTCCCCCCATGATTGCTGATTCACTTCCTGACAAATGGGGTCATTCTCTTTTCAGTGCCTGGCTACGTGATAATCATATTTCGACAAAGAAAGTAAATCCGGTAGATCATCTTTCGTTTATTGGTAGTCGCACAATGGGTGCACTTGAATATGAGCCAGCTCAAAAGCTAGGTGACGACTCGGTTTTTTCGGTAGATATTGAACACCTCTATGAGTTTGCTAAACAGGTATTGAATGAACGGGAAACAACGGTACTCAATGCAGAAAACTCAATTTTGTGGCAGGATTTGATCAAAATCAGTTCATCCCCGGGAGGTAAACGTCCGAAAGCAATTGTTGCGGTAAATAAATCTACAGGCGAAGTAATTTCGGGACAGGGAAATATCCCTGAAGGGTTTGAACATTTTATACTAAAATATGATGATAATTCATCTTATCCATTGGCCAAGTTGGAGTATGTTTATTACCAAATGGCTTTGGCTGCGGGAATAAATATGATGCCGTCCGAATTACGTTCATACGGAAATGTTACTCATTTTCTTACCCGCCGGTTTGACCGTGTTGGTAATAACCGTATACATACACAAACATTAGCTGCCATGTCACCAGGAAGTGACAGTTACGAAGATTTGTTTGCTGTAATACGAAGGCTTAATTTGCCGTATGAGGATAGCCGTCAACAATATTTGCGAATGGTGTTTAATGTGCTTGCACGTAATGTGGATGACCATTCAAAAAACTTCAGCTTCTGCATGACTCCTGATGGTGTATGGCGTTTGTCTCCGGCTTACGATTTAACTTATGGCGTTGATCTTTCTGCTCCGGCATATATGAACAAACATTCTATTTCTATTAATGGCAAAACTGAGGATATAACCCGCGAAGATTTGGAAACGATAGCTCAGCGAAATGATATTCAAGACTATAAGTCTTTAATTGATATGGTAAGCAATGCTGTTGATAAATTTAGGGAGTTTGCTGCTGAATTGAAAATTGACGAGCACTTAGTTGATAGTATTGAATCTGATTTTGTAAAGGTCTAGTTAGAAGCATTTATATTCCAGTGTATCATATTTTGCACAAAACAACGAAGAATATTTACAATCTTCGTTATTTTGTGCAACTTTTTATAGTGCATATACGAATTGCTCACTGATATATCCACCCTTTATGAATAAAGAAAGAGTTAATTACCTCCTTAATATTCGTTCAAAATTTAGTGCAAGGTGCAAGTGTTTCTATATAGAAACTTGCACCTTGCACTATGTATAAATATTTAGTAATATGACACTTGCGTATTCCAAATTATTTTTGTACATTTGAACCTGAAAGTTAGCAGACAAGCGTAAGTCATTGACAGTCAAAAAGTGATCTTTTTAGTACATTTCCTAATTCGTACCCCATATGGGTATATTTAAGGATAATCAACTGAATTTCAATAGAGTAGTATGGGAGGTTCATAAACCTCTCTCTCCGCCCAGAAGCTACGACAGTTAGCGACAAAAAAGCGTAAAACCCTACAAATCCAGTGATTTGTAGGGTTTTTTCTTTGTTTTGTCCTTTCCCGAAAAGGACAGAAAGGGGGATCAAATCAAAGCTTTCAGAGCTTCATTCAGAGGAGTAAGAGATGTCAGATTCTTCCTTTTCAGACCTACGAAAATCTATGCATAATCAAATTCAACACAACTTTTCCGATTGAGCCGAATTGAAGCCGAAAAAATGTACGTATATAAAGGCAGGCAGTCGCTTCGTGTTCATATCTAATGGTAAAATTATTGATCTTTCGAAACTCATTCAATACACGTGAAACGTTTCAAAAATTCATGCATTTATTCTCCAAGAGCAATAGTTCGGTAATAAAATATTTACATTAGGCGGCGATAGTTCCGTAATATAGTAGCTCTTTGATGTATTTGTGATTTTTGATAGTGTTTGGTTTTATGCCGAACAGCATAATAAATCGATTTAACAGGAACTCATTGTGACATAGCGTTTTGGCATTGGCAATAGAAAATGGTTTTTCCTTGGTTTGAGAACAAGTCCAGTGTACTGCCTTGGCAATATTCACTGCTGTGAGCGAAGCATTGAAATGGAAGCTGAGCTTATTTAAGCTTCTAGCTTGAGAGTGACTTAGTCCGGTTGCCTGCTTAGCATCTCGATAGCAGAATTCGATTTGAAACCTGCAATGGTAGTAATCAAGTACTTCTGCTGGGTTCGCAGTAATGTCAGTTGAGAATATCAGTCGCTGAATAACTTTAGTGCCGCAAGTGAATCGTTCTACTACCAATAGAATGTCTCGTTTGAGTGCTTTTGAATAAACAATGGCTGAAAATGCGTCTATTTTTTCTGTATAGCTCAATGGAGTAAAATGTGATAGATCTAACTCTTTGAGATTGATTTTGCCTGCATATTTTTTTGGCGCACCTTTTTTCCCGCTGCGAGCTTCTGTCGATTTGTACATCAGGCTAGCATCGTCTCTAAGTTTACTCACCAAGGTAAATCCGGCATTAAGCAATTGGTCTACAAATTCTTTTTTAGAGAAATAGGCATCTGCCACCACAATGGATGAAATCTTTTGTAACTCTTTTGCTCTATCACATATAATTTGCGCATACCATTGGATTAGAGTCATACTCACTACCCCAAGTGTCTGAATGGGAGCTGTCTGAATGGCTTCGAGATGTAGGCATTGGTGTAAATCAATATCTATAGCCGCAATGCCCGAGAGTTCTAATCCTTTTTTTACAGCTCCGGCACAACCAGACCAGAAACGCCCTAGATAAGGCGTTTTCTTGCCTGACTTGGAAATATAACTCGGGTCGAAAGCAATCGCTTTTCTTGTTCCAAAGAATTTGGTAGTTAACTCAGTATTGAAAGACATAAAATCAAACTTCTTTTCAAACTGCTGTCTGAAACGTTGTTCGCCATAGGTGCTATATCGACTCATTTGAAGGAAATTAAGACGTTTGGGTATAATCAAA
>DATFAW010000034.1:0-4495 GCA_035254165.1 Paludibacter sp. | reverse complement strand
CTAGCTGTGAATGCACAGCCATTTAATAACAAAAAAATATTAGAAAAATGGAAGAATTAGTAAGCAAGATCAAAGCTGAATTTGACGCTTTTGTAACAGATGCAAATTTACAAGTTGAAAAAGGAAACAAAGCTGCCGGTACCCGTGCACGCAAGAGCTCTCTCGACTTGGAAAAATCATTGAAAGAATTTAGAAAAGCTTCAATTGGAGAATCAAAAAACTAAAGATTGTTTTTCTTCTCAATGAGCAAAGCTTTCCCTTCATTGGGAGAGCTTTTTTTATTCTATATAACTATCCCGTTCAGAGAGGAGTTTTAGAAAAAGAAGGGGTTGTATCAAAAGCACGCAAATAACGCAAAGCACACGAATTTTCGCAAATAAGACTTTTCAAGTCAAACGTAATTGTCAGATTTTTAATTCAATAAAATTGCGTTGATTTGTGTGCTTTGCGTTATTTGCGTTCAAAAAATACTTTTGGTTCACCCCGTTTCTTTTATAATTTTTCAAAAACTTGTTTTGCAAAAACTTCCAGGCTTGGATCGCGTGCACCCATAAGCAGTAAAACCGTTTGTTCGCCGAAATGAGGTTTAATGGCTTCTACCAGGTTGTTTCTATCCTCAACAAAATAAGCGTTCTTGCCCAGCTTTTTCAAGTCTTCTATCAGGTCATTAGCCGAAATATCTTTTACTGCCGAACCTCCGGCATAAAAGATTTCGCTCATCCATATTTCATCCTGTGGCCTTAGAACCGCAGCTATGTCGTGCACAAAGTCAGCCCGCAGAAAACGGGTTGGTTTATAACCATGGGGTTGAAGCCAGGCAATTAGTTTTGGTGCAACCGGCTGGCAAGCCGAGATAGAAGCCGCGCATTTAGCCGGGTTATGGGCGTAGTCGTCAATTAGTAAAACGCCATCCTTTTCGCCGATAATCTGGTGACGTCGATAAATACCTTCGTATTGTGCCAACGCTTCGGCTACCGCTTCGTTACTCACTCCTAACCGGTTCACCACGGCTATGGCAGCCAGGGCATTTTCCATATTGTGTTTGCCAACCGTATTCATTTTTATGATAGAACCGTTTACCATAAACTGAATCTGAAGGCCATTCTGAGTAAAATCATTACCCGTGTAACCTGCACCTTCGCTTGCAGCTATTGCAAAATCATTTGCAGCCTTTACCGATAGTTTTGCCGCCATTTTATTCGAACGATTGGTGATGAATATCTCTTTCGTATTGTCGCGGAACGTTCCAAAAATCTGCATCAGTTCATCAATTTCCTGATGATCTTTTTCAATGTTTAGCAACAACCCAATTTCAGGGTGATATTGCACAATAGAACCATCGCTCTCGTCGGCTTCTATCACCAGCCATTCGCCTTTACCCACCTTTGCATTTCCTATTTTCCCTTCGCGAATAATGCTGGTCAGCCCGGCTCCACTGATAATACTTGGTTCCAGTCCGGCATGTTGCATGATATCGAAAATCATAGCCGAAGTAGTGCTTTTACCCGAAGTTCCGCCCACAGCTATTGTTTTTTTGCTTTCGGCGATCAGCGCCAGCACTGCCGAACGCCTCAAAATGGGAATGTTTAGTCCGTTCGCCTTTTGTACTTCGAAAACCGTATCCTCGATGGCAGTAGACACTACCACCAAATCGGTTTGATCGGTAATACCGCTTCCATCTTGCAAAAAGCATTGAATGCCTTCAGCTTCGAGCTTTTCTTTGGTTTCGTTAGGCGTGTCCGGCAAGAAATAGCGATCACTGCCACTTACGTTTTTACCAATGCCTTGAAGGTATTGTGCAATTGCACTCATACCGGAGCCTGCCACCCCGATAAAGAATATGTTGTTGAATTGATTAATATTCATGATAATCTATAAAGTTTTTACGTATTAAAATAGGGCATTCAAAAGTAATTAAAAAATGGGGTTTAAGCAAAAGATTATTGATCGGTCTGTTTAAGAGCTTCGGAGAAGCGATATTATGGTAGAAAAAGCATTTTATTTGTTGTCATTAAGCTCCGTAGGAGCGATATTACAAGCAGTACAGGTCAATAAAGCTTATTCAATAGGATTCTCCAAAAAGTCAAGACGACTTCAATAATAGATTTTATGAATTGAAGTATAGAATTATTAGTTATACAAAATGGATTCAATATAGAGTTTATCTATATACTTTTGCAACATCAAACTAATTATCGATAACGTAACTTAATAATATATGGATTCTAAATGGGAAAAAATGCTAATCTCGGCTCAAAGAGCTGAAATTACCGAGTATCATATTTATACGCAACTTGCGGATAGAACTAAAGATAAGAACAATGCTGCGGTGCTTAGAAGAATAGGGAACGAAGAGAAAAAGCATGCAGAATACTGGAGGTCGAAAACGGGAGCGGATGTGCAACCCGACGGTTGGAAGATATTCAAAACCGTAACCATGGCTCGTTTGCTCGGGCTTTCGTTTGTATTGAAACAAATGGAGAAGAAAGAAGGTACCGGATCCAAAGCGTATGACGATTTAGCTGTGGATTTTCCGGAAACCAAACAAATTTCGGAAGATGAAAAAAGGCATGAAAAAGAATTGCTAAACATGCTTGACGAGGAAGGATTAAAGTATGTAGGTTCTATTGTGCTTGGGCTGAATGATGCATTGGTTGAACTTACGGGAGCTCTTGCCGGATTTACGTTGGCACTTAGCGATACCCGGATTATATCGTTGGTTGGTTTGGTAACAGGTATTTCGGCAGCTTTATCTATGGCTGCGTCAGATTATTTGTCGTCGAAAGCCGAGGGTGATGATAAAGCTAAGAAATCGGCAGTTTATACTGGTGTAGCTTATTTTTTTACGGTAATACTGTTGATACTTCCATTTTTACTTCTGACCAATAAGTTTATTGCATTGCCTATTACTCTGACAGCGGCTGTGTTGATTATTTTCGGTTTCAATTACTACATTTCTGTTGCCAAAGATTTGAATTTCAAAGCGCGATTCTTCGAAATGACTTTCATTAGTTTGGGAGTTGCTACCTTCTCGTTTTTGGTTGGTTATGGTTTGAAATTAGTGTTAGGTGTGAATGTGTAAACAGAGAACAGAGATTTCAATTTGTTGATTGTCATAATCAGGATCAGCAGTCAGTGACCAATTGGAAGTAATTTCCAGAAAACACAAAGAGGGTGTTCCAGGTATTTTGGACACCCTCTTTGGGTTTGATTTGTTATCGATGCACCCGATGAAAGGTGTGCTTCGGGAAATAAGCTCTAACGTTTATCTTTTGCTGTTTCTCGTTCGTCGTTTTTCTTGAAAGCAACCGACAGTAAAATAGAGATGGTAAGCAAGCTAACGATTACACCCAGCGATGCCAGGTTGGAAATGTGAAAGCTGTATCCTAATTCCGAGGCGAATTCATTCCAACACATTTTTACGCCGATAAACGACAAGATGCCCGACAGGGCATATTTCAGGTAATGGAAATAGGCCATAATTCCGTTTAGGGCAAAATAGAGCGACCGCAATCCAAGTATAGCGAAGATATTGGAAGTATAAACGATAAAAGGATCTTTCGAAACCGATAAAACGGCCGGAATGGAGTCAACGGCAAAAATAAGATCGGAAGCTTCGATAACCAACAGTGCAATGAAAAACGGGGTTGCGTAAAGTATTTTGTGCTTCCGGATAAAAAAATCCGGTTTTGACATATCGTCGGTTACCGGAAAGATTTTTTTAAATCCACGGATCATGGCATTGTTATTCGGATTGTATTCATCGTCTTCTTTTTCGAACAACATTTTAATGCCGGTGTAAACCAGAAATGCCCCGAAAATATACATAACCCAATTAAACCGCTCGATAATGGCCACGCCGGCAAAGATGAAAACAGCACGCATAATAATAGCGCCGACAATTCCCCAGAAAAGCACTTTGTGCTGATATTTTGCTTCGATTTTGAAGAAACCGAAAATGAGGATAAATACAAACAGGTTGTCGACACTGAGCGATTCCTCAATAAGATAGCCTGTAAGGAACTCCAATGCTTTCACTTTGCCAACCAGAAAGTAAACACCTAAATTGAAGATAACTGCAAGTCCAATCCAAAATAAACTCCATAGCAAAGCTTCTTTCACTTTAACCACCGTGTTCTTTTTGTGGAAAACAAACAGGTCAAGAGACAACATGACAATTACAAATACAAAGAACCCAATCCAAAAACTAATACCAATTTCCATTTTACTATAAGATGTTTTTTTGTTGCGCAAGAAGTTAAAACTGCGCTTTTTAAATGCAGTACAAAGTAAATCAATTAATAGGACATAAACAAAAATGTGTTTAAGAACAATAGTTATCCGTGAATATTCTTGAATTATTCACAATTAACACGTCGAAAAATCACTATCTTTGTGCTTTCAAAACCAACGCCTTGATTTTTCTACCAGGGCTCAGGTTGGGAGAAATTTTAGATTGTAATCTGCTTGAAAATTCGATTCCGATATTTGTGTT
>DATFAW010000033.1:0-4538 GCA_035254165.1 Paludibacter sp. | reverse complement strand
CCTTCTCTTTGAAAAAAAGCTGTTATTTTATTTCTTTCTGTCTGCTTCTATTTTAAAAAATTGTGTTAAACTATATCTGAAGGAGTACAATCTATTGATATTCGTTGTAATTTTGTATCGTTGTTTAAACAACCATTAAATATACAACTATATGACACAATTACAGAATGACGAGATATTCAATATATTAGTTGGTAAAATTTCGACAGCGATTAATAGAACTTTCTTACGTGCTTTTGTAAATGAAGGTATCTATATCACTACAGAGCAATGGTCGGTGTTGGCTTGCTTGTGGCAAAAAGATAAAGTCACTCAGCAAACGCTTTGTAGTCTTACAGCCAAAGATAAACCAAGCATGACAAGGCTAATAGATAAATTGGAAAAACGCAATTTAGTTATACGTGTTTCCGATCACAATGATAGAAGGATCAATCTGATCCATTTAACTGAGGCTGGGTTGGATTTGCAGCAAAAAGCTACAGAAATAGTCCAAATGGTTGCAACCAAAACACTTAATAACATAACTGATGAAGAGCTTGATATCAGTAGAAATGTATTAAGAAAAATCATGGCGAATTTAAAATAAGATATTGGTTGCATATGCAACTATTGTTTGCTCAATCACATTAATCATTATAAAGAAATATGAAGAAAAACGTTTTAGTAATCATTGCAATCTTTGTGTCGTTGCAAATGTATTCGCAAAAGGTATTGCAACTGGAAGAGTGCAGGCAATTGGCGCTTGCACATAATAAAAGCATACAAATGGCACAAGAAACTGTAAAAGCTGCAAAGCAACTGAAAGAAGCTGCATTCACCCAGTTTCTGCCTAACTTTTCGGCTAATGGCGCCTACACCCGAAATGAAAAAAATCTTTCTTTGTTATCCGAAGATGCTCATTTACCAGTTTATAACATGAATGCCAATGGAACTCCAAATTATGCCAATTCATGGAATAATAGCTGGAAACAAGTAGCCGCAAATACATACGCCCCTGTAGATGCATCTGGAAATGTATTTGACCCAAAAGTAAATCCAGAGAAAATCCAATGGAAAAATTATGCGTTGCTACCCAAAAGTGCTATGGAATTCGACATAAAAGATGTATTTGCCGGATCAATAGGCTTTGTGCAACCTATCTTCATGGGTGGTAAGATCAGAGAACTATATAACATTTCCAAATATGGGGAAAACTTGGCTAAAGCTC
The DNA here is from genome assembly GCA_035254165.1 of Paludibacter sp. Taxonomy (GTDB): domain Bacteria; phylum Bacteroidota; class Bacteroidia; order Bacteroidales; family Paludibacteraceae; genus Paludibacter. The sequence continues at coordinate 3,331 of DATFAW010000033.1, read as the reverse complement.
AACAAGAAAGCAAAATAACCGATTTGTTACTGGAAGTGGATGAAGCTTACTGGCGGGTAGTTTCGCTAGAAAATAAAGTAAAGCTGGCAAAAGAATATCGCAATCTGGTAGCACAGGTCGATTCGAATGTAACAGATATGATTGCCGAAGGTGTTGCCACTAAGGCTGAATCACTAAAAGTGCGGGTTAAGCTCAACGAAGCCGACATTACGCTGACTAAAGCAGAAGATGGACTCAACCTTTCGAGAATGGCTTTGAATCAACTGTGTGGAATGGCATTGGACGATGTTTACACGCTGGCCGATCAGAATTTAGCTGACGATACCATAACCCAACTCATTCCGTTAGATCAGGCTTTGAGTAACAGACCGGAGATTAAACAATTAATACAGATGGAAAATATTACCAAAGCCAACGAGAAAATTATGTTATCCCGCTTCTTGCCTAATATCGTTCTTTCGGGCAATTACCTGGTTACAAACCCAAACTCATTTGATGGATATAAAAACCAATTCGGCGGCATGTATTCGATAGGTGTTGTAGCCAATATTCCGCTGTTTCACTTTGGAGATAAAATTCATACTTTGAATGCAGCTAAATCGCAACACAAAATTGCAACTCTGCAATTAGAGGAAACAAAAGAAAAAATGCAACTTCAAATCAAACAAAGCTCATACAAAGTAGCTGAGAGCTTGAAAAAGAAGACCTCAACTCAACACAACATTGAACAGGCTGAAGAAAACCTGCGCTATGCCACAGAGGGTTTTAATGAAGGTGTGATTACTTCAACCGACCTTTTGGGTGCACAAACCGCCTGGCTTTCGGCTAAATCTGAATCTATTGATGCTAATATTGACGTAAAGCTAACCAATTTGTATTTAGCGAAATCGTTGGGGACGCTAAATGCTGATTATAAAACTAAAAATCAAGAACCGGCAACAAAGAAATAAAACTTTCAACAACATCAATCAAAAAATATAAATGCATTAAATATCTCTACAACAATGAAAAAAAAGAATCAGGATTTAAGAACCGGCTTAATAGCTTTAATTGTAGTCATAGTTTTGATATTCATTATCGGTTTAATTATAAATAGACCGGAGCCTATTATTATTCAGGGTGAAGCAGATGCCTCGGAAATACGCATATCAGGTAAGATAACCGGACGTATTAAGCAATTTAAAGCAGAAGAAGGGTCGCAAGTTAAAATGGGTGATACACTAGTAGTTATTGATAGCCCTGAACTTGCTGCTAAAATAGAACAAGCCAATGCTGCTGAAAATGCAGCTCAGGCTCAAAATAAAAAAGCAAAAAAAGGTGCCCGCAAAGAAATGATAGTAGGTGCATATGAAATGTGGCAAAAAGCGCAGGTGGGTGTTGATATTGCAAAAAAATCATACGATCGTGTTCAGCATTTGTTTGACAAAGGAGTTGTTTCCGCTCAAAAGCGTGACGAAGCTGATGCGCAATACAAAGCTGCCGTTGCAACATCAAAGGCTGCAAAATCGCAATATGATATGGCATTGAACGGCGCTGAAAGTGAAGACAAAGAAGCCGCATTGGCACTTGTTGACAGAGCAAAAGGAGCCGTAAACGAAGTGAAATCATATTTGAAAGAGATTACGCTGACTTCTCCCATAAATGGTGAAGTAACTGATGTGTTTCCTAAAAGTGGGGAACTGGTTGGAGCTGGTGCACCGATAATGAGCATTGTAGACCTAAACGATATTTGGTTTACGTTTAATGTCCGCGAAGACTTGCTGGGCGACCTGAAAATGGGAAAAACTTTTAAAGTAAAAGTTCCTGCATTAAATAGCAAAATTGTAGAAGTAAAGGTGACTTATATAAAAGCATTGGCTTCATACGCCACTTGGAAAGCAACCAAAACATCCGGTCAGTTTGATGTAAAAACATTCGAAGTCCGCGCTCGACCAATAACAAAAGTTGCTGATCTTCGTCCGGGAATGACGGCTTTGTTTGAAGAAATTGTAAAATAAGAATGTCTAAATCTCTTTCAATTTGAGGAGACTTAAAAAATACAACATGTCAAACAATATATTAACGGCATTTACAAATACGCTAAAACGGGAATTGAAACGAATGGTGAGCCGTCCGATTTATTTCATTTCGACGTTTGCTATTATGGCGTTTTGTTATGTGTTCTTTCTGACTTTTTTCAATGAAGGCCAACCAAACAAGATGCCTATGGGAGTGGTTGATTTGGATAATTCTTCTTTGTCCAGGCAATTTACGCGAAACATGGAATCCACCCAGCAAGCAGAAATAGTAATGCGGCTAAACAGTCACAAAGAAGCACGTGAAGAAATGCAACGCGGGAATATTTATGCTTTCGTTGAAATTAAGCGGAATTTTGCCAATGATGCTGTTTCAAATCGTCGGCCTACTATTACTTTTTATATCAATGATGGATATTTGATTGCCGGATCACTCATTTCTAAAGGTATAACTTATATGAGTGCAGCAACTTCAATTGGTATGCAACGAAAGATTCTGCGGGCTAAAGGTGTTGACGAACAACGAATCAAAGGCATTATTCAACCTATTGTGTTGGATACGCACCTTATCGGAAATCCGTGGGCAAACTACGGGACTTATTTGTTGAATGTTATTTTACCCGGGATGCTGCAATTGATGGTTTTAATGATGACGGCTTTCCCTATTGGTGTGGAATATAAAGAACGAACTTCGCGTGAGTGGCTTGAGAATTCGGGCAATTCGATGTTTGCTGCGTTGGCAGGAAAATTATTGCCGTACACAGTTATTTTCACTGTGATTGGAGTGGTTGGCAATATTCTTCTTTACAAGTATATGCATTATCCATTGAATTCAAGTATTGGCTGGATGTTCCTGGCTACTTTCTTATTGGTATTAGCTTCGCAAGCAATTGGTATTCTGTTTATTGGAATTACTCCTGTTTTACGCGATGGAGTTACCTTTGCCGGACTTTTTGGAACCTTGGGAGTTACATTCGCCGGATCAACTTTTCCTGTTGAACAAATGCCTGCAGGAACCCGGTTATTGAGCGACCTCTTTCCAATACATCATTATTTCAATATATACGTTGATCAGGCGCTTAATGGGGTTGGGATTCACTATTCAATAATTTCATATGTTGCTATACTATCATTTCTGATTTCGCCACTTTTTGTTTTTAACCGACTAAAGAATGCTGCGATTAATCAAAACTATCCAACTAAATAAGTTTAATGATGAATACTCCACATAAAATACCAGCACACAAAAGAAACATTTCAATATTTAAAGACATATTGAATGTACTTAAAGTCGAATTTAAAACAATGTTTAAAGA
>DATFAW010000032.1:0-8365 GCA_035254165.1 Paludibacter sp. | reverse complement strand
TCTACTGATTACTTTTTTATGCAAACTTTGACTACCGATGAGGCAATTCTACCTGCACGTGGTGGCAACTGGTATGACAACCAGGGATATTTAAGAATGCATTATCATACATGGACACCAGATCATGGCGGAACTCAATCTTGCTGGGATTGGCTGTCACGAATTATTGGATATGATAACCAAATAATGTACATCCTAAATAATAATATGTCAGAAGGCAACTTTAAAACCCGTACTTTGTCAGAGTTACGTACGGTTAGGGCGTTGGCTTATTTTTGGATGATGGATATGTATGGAAATGTACCCATTGTTACTACCTATGGCGATTTTGAACCAAAAGCAAAATCAGACAGAAAGGATGTGTTTGCTTTTATCGAATCCGAAATTAAGGAGTGTTTACCAAACCTGAGTACCACCATGGGTGTATCAACCTATGGACGTCCAACACAATACATGGCATACTCACTCCTTGCAAAAATGTATCTGAATGCTGAATATTACACCGGCACTGCCCGGTACAGCGATTGTGTAATAGCTTGTGATAATGTAATAAGCTCTGGTAAATTTGCATTGGCTACAACCAGCAATTACCTACAGATGTTTTATCCTAATAATGGGTCGACAACTCCAGAATTCATTTTTGCTATTCCTTACGATCCATCGTATTCATCATTATCAGGAACGAACGGAATGATGTATCATTCCCGATATGATGTGCCTCGTTCGTTAAAAGCTAAATTTGGGTTACCGTTTACCCCAAGTGCTCCGGAAAGTACGTTGCCAGAATTCTATGCTTACTTTAATGATGCAAATGATATACGTAATAAGCAATGGCTTACCGGAAAGCAATATATGAATGATGGTGTAACACCGGTTACGGTTAAAGTAACCAAAAAGGCCTATGATCAATTCTATGCCGGACCTGCTGATACAACGAAATATACTTATCAGGTAGAGCTTACACCTAATGTTGTTCTTCGCCAGGATGCTAATTCATTTGATTGTGGAAATGACGAAATTGCCTGGAATATGGGTTACCGTAATATTAAATTTTATCCAGATGCTACTTCTACTTCCCGTAATCAAAATAATGATGTTCCTGTATTTCGTTACTCGGATATATTGTTGATGAAAGCGGAAGCTATTCAACGTGGAGGAACAGCAACTTTGGGGCAAACTGCTTTGTCGTTGGTAAATGATCTTCGTGCAAAAAGAACAACAACGACTGCGTGGACAAGTGTTTCGCTGGATGATATATATTCAGAAAGATGTCGTGAGTTTACTATGGAAAACTGGCATCGCAACGATATGATTCGTTTTGGTAAATATGAGGGGAAATGGGGTTTCAAAACTAACGCAGATACCTATCGGCGTATTTTCCCTATCCCAACAGGAGCTATGGCTAAAAACCCAAAACTAACTCAAAATCCGGGTTATTAATCTAATCAGTAAAAGCCCTGGAGAGTTATCACAATGCTTTTCAGGGTTTTTATTACTATCTTTATAATTCATATTTGAAGTACTCATTTTGCACTTAGCAAAAATGAATCTCAGGTTCTGGTGCAGAATAGTAGCGGAACAGGATCTTTATCAGAAAAAAAATCACACTTTTATGAATACCCCCCAATTTCCTCCCACGACTCGTCTTTTGTCGTTAGATGCCCTGCGTGGCTTCGACATGATGTGGATAATTAGCGGAGAAATTATCTTTCATGCTTTGGCAAAAGCTTCCAATATACCTTTTTATGGTTGGATGTCTGATCAATTGCATCATTCCACCTGGAATGGATTTACCTTTTACGATATGATTTTCCCACTGTTTATTTTTATAGCAGGAGTATCGATGCCTTACTCTATGGGCAAACAACTAGAAAATTCGATTGCGGGTGACCTCAAAAAAACCAGAAAAAATATTTATCGTTCGCTGATTAAACGCACTCTTATCCTTATCGTTTGTGGTATGGTAGTGAACGGACTTCTCAAATGGAATGATTACGAACATACCCGTTTTGCAAGTGTACTGGGTCGTATTGCCCTTTCGGGGTTTTTTGCTGCTCTAATATTCCTAAATACAAAATTTCGCACCCAATTATTTTGGTTCTTTGGCTTATTGCTCGGCTATTGGGCTATTATGATGCTCATACCTGTACCCGGCCAGGGCGCAGGTGTTTTAACCCCCGAAGGTAATCTGGCTGGTTATATCGATAGACTATTTCTGCCCGGCAAACTTCACCGGATAGTCTACGATCCTGAGGGCTTATTGTCAACTATTCCGGCCATTTGCACTTCACTGCTTGGCGTTTTTACTGGTCGGTTTCTCCGAATAAATGCCCCGAAATGGACTATGCTTCGCAAAAGTTTGATTATCTTAGTTGCTGGAATTCTTTTGTTGGGTGTGGGGGCTTTGTGGAATAATATTTTCCCGGTCAATAAACCAATATGGACCAGTTCTTTTGTTTTTGTTGCAGGTGGTTGGAGTTTAATTCTTTTGTTTATATTCTATTTTATCATTGATGTGGTAGGTCTTAAAATGTGGTGTATGCCTTTTGTGTGGATTGGAATGAATTCTATTTTGATTTATATGGCAGCTCATGGTGTTGTGAATTTTGAATCGACCGCTTCCTTTCTATTTGGTGGAATCATAAAGTTTGCTCCCGAACTCTGGCAACCTGTTTGGTTAGGAGTGGGGATATTGTTAGTGCAACTTGCGTTGCTCTATCTTTTGTACAGGAAAAAATGGTTTTTGAAAGTTTAATTTTATTAGAATATGTATTTCCGTAAACCGATATTAACACTGGTTCTTTCTGCGATAGTTGCACTTTCGTATGCACAATTGGACAAGAAGGCTTCCGAAAATCTGTTGCGACGCATTTTGCCAAAACATGCCAATCAGTTTGTTATTGAGCAGATAAACGTTGCCGGAAAAGATACGTTTCAGCTTTCGAGCCGAAACGGGAAAATTGTACTTGCCGGAAATAACGGCGTGAGCATTGCTTCGGCACTGTATTATTACCTGAATGAGTATTGCCATTGCCAGATTACCTGGAATGGTGAGAACCTTAATTTGCCTGCAAAACTGCCTGTGGTGTCGAATAAAATCAAGAAATCGTCACCCTACGAATACCGTTATTATCTGAACTATTGTACCTATAACTACAGTATGAGCTGGTGGGACTGGCAGCGCTGGGAGAAAGAAATTGACTGGATGGCTTTGCATGGTATCAATATGCCGTTGGCTATCACGGGTGAAGAATACGTGTGGAACGAAGTGTACAAAGAAATGGGATTTACCGACGAAGAGTTAAGTACCTTCTTTTGCGGTCCTTCCTATTTTTCCTGGTTTTGGATGGGAAATCTCGACGGTTGGGGTGGTCCGCTACCCGCAAGTTGGATGATAAGCCACTGCGATCTTCAGAAAAAAATATTGCAACGCGAACGCGAACTAGGGATGAAACCAGTTTTGTCAGCCTTTACAGGCCATGTTCCGGCAGCATTCCGGCAGAAATATCCGAATGCAAAACTTAAACAAACCAACTGGAATAACGGTTTTTCGGATACGTATATTCTTGATTCGGAAGATCCGTTGTTTGCCAAAATTGGCAAGAAATATCTCGAAAAACAAACGGAGATTTTCGGAACCGACCACCTGTATTCGGCCGATACATTTAATGAAAATGAGCCTCCGTCAAACGATCCTGAATTTCTCTCAAAACTTAGTGCGCGGGTGTACGACGGCATGAGTCAGGCCGATCCCAAAGCAGTTTGGGTGATGCAAGGATGGCTTTTCTACAGCGACCGTAAATTTTGGGGTGCTCCGCAGATAAAGGCTTTACTCGATGCTGTTCCAAATGATAAAATGATAATTCTTGACCTGGCAACTGAAATAGAACCGGTCTGGAAACGCACAGAAGCATTTTACGGAAAGCCATGGATATGGAATATGCTGCACAATTTTGGTGGGAATATCAGTCTGTTTGGACGAATGGAAACTGTTGCATCACAATCGGCTGCCGCACTCAATGATGCACACTCAGGCAAGCTAAAAGGCATTGGCCTGACCATGGAAGCCATTGAGCAGACTCCTGTGCTTTATGAACTAATGACTGCAAACACCTGGCGTACAACTCCTATTAGTCTGGATCTGTGGCTAAGCCAATATATTCGTAACCGTTACGGAAAAGGCACAATGGAATCGAATGCCAATATGCTGAAAGCCTGGCAAACGTTGAAGAATACCGTTTACAATGGAAAAGAAATACGCGATGGAGCAGAATCCATTCTGACTGGTCGTCCAACGTTGGATTCTGCAACCCGCTGGACAAAAACAAAGCTTAATTACAACCGTAAGGAACTGCTTCCAGCTTGGGATTTATTCGTAAAGTCGGCGGCTGTTTATGCTAAAAGCGATGGCTTCCAGTATGATTTGGTAGATCTTACCCGTCAGGTATTGGCTAATTATGCCCGTCCGCTACAGGTGAAATGGGTGAAAGCGTATGAAGATAAAGACTTGGCCGCATTTAAGAAGTATAGCAATCAGTACATCGAATTGATAGACGATCTGGATAAATTACTGGCTACCCGAAAAGACTTTTTATTGGGTAAATGGATTGCCGATGCCCGACGATGTGGAACTACTGATGCCGAAAAAGCATTGTACGAACGCAATGCACGTGACCTTGTTACGCTTTGGGGCGATGCCGATAGTCCGCTACACGAATATTCCTGCCGCCAGTGGAGTGGTTTGATGACTGATTTCTACAAAGCTCGTTGGCAAAAATTCTTTGTTGCAACTGTATTGGCACTTGAGGCAGGTAAAATGGTTGATGTAGAGCTGTTTGATAAGGAAATTTCCCGGTGGGAATGGAAGTGGGTGAACACGCAAAAAGATTTCCCAACACAATCTTCGGGAAACAGTATTGAAGTAGCAAAGATGCTTTATTCCAAATATAGGAAATTATTATAACTGTTAGCAAGATATAGGAAAATATGTGTAAATTCGTCAACGAAATTCTATTTTTCAATTATTAAAGGGTTCAATATGGAAACTAAAAAATATATCACAGAAAGCAGAGTCGAAGCCTATTTCGAAAAGCAATTCAAGAATCCGGATATCAAAAAAACGGAGGAAAAAATCAAGGTGGTTGTGGTTGATAATTACATCAATCTGGGTCAAATCACGGCATTACGTTTTTTGGAATGGGTAGCGCTCAATCCTGGTGGAGTGGTGGCACTTCCAACCGGAAAAACGCCGGAGTTCTTCATTAAATGGATGAAGTATTATCTTGAAAATTGGGATGCGGAGATTAAGACTGGATTGTTACATAAAATTGGACTGGACAAAACATTAAAGCCTGATTTTAAGTCGCTCTACTTTGTAATGATTGACGAGTTTTTTCCGCTTGATCCGTTGCACGAACGCTCGTTTAATTATTTTGTGAAAAGGTTTTATATTGATGGCTTCGGTTTTGATGAGAAAAAGTCGCTTCTTATTGATACCTTCAATATTCCTGAAGCCGATCAGGCTTATATGGATGGCTGTAAGAATATCGCGGAAATTTTTCCCGAAGGAATCATTGACCTGAGTCTTCGCATCAACCATCCGGCTAATGAAAGAGCGGCGTTGCAAAAGAAAACGATTAAATACTTCGATCAATTTTGCGAAAACTACGAAGAAAAAATCCGCAAAATGGGCGGTATCGGCTTCTTTTTGGGCGGCATTGGTCCTGATGGACACATTGCTTTTGATGTAAAAGGATCAAGTCATCATTCGCACACACGGCTTACGAATATCAATTACGAAACACAAGCAGCTGCGGCTGTTGATTTGGGTGGAATTGAATCCGTGCGCAAAAAAGCAGTAATCACTATTGGTTTGAATACTATCACGCATAATCCGGATGTGGTAGCTATCATTATTGCTGCCGGTGAATCAAAATCTCAGTTAATTGCCTCGGCTGTTGAGTCTCAGCCTTCATTGGAATATCCGGGAAGTGCGCTTCAAAAGCTTGAAAACTCACGCTTCTATCTCACAAAAGGAGCTGCCATTAAACTTCACGAGCGCAAGAGATTAGCAATACTTGAGCAACAGAAACCGGATATTAAGACACTCGATAAATTGATTATTGACGGAGCATTGGAAGAAAAAGTTTCGTTATTGGAAATGACTTCCGAAAGTTTCAAGACCACGAATCAGTATTTGCAGCTGGCTCAGCAAGTAAGCGGCGAATCCCTGGTTTCATTGGCACAAGCTACTCATAAACGGATTGTGGAAAAACTAAAAAAAGGGCTTAATCCACCTATTCAGAGCAAGATATTGCATACTGCTCCTCATCACGATGATATTGAACTGGCTTATTTCCCGCTGCTTCACCATTTGGTGCGTTCCGAGCATAACGACAATCATTTTGTGTATTGTACCAGTGGCTTTACGTCGGTTACCAACGATTATATCAATAGCAACCTGATTGCGTTGAGAAATTTGATTATCAGCGGTAAGATTGAAAAATACCTTGACAATAACCGGCTTTTTGAGCAAGATGGTTTTTGGGACGATATTACCGGAACGCTGAACGCCATTGCCAATAGAAATAGCGAAGAACAAAGCGTTTATATTGCTTGCCGGTTGGCTCGTCATTTGGTTCGTTGGCTCAATGTAAAAATGCTGAACGAACTTTTGCCAATGCTGAACGAGACTATTCAGCATCTTTCAACCATTGATCCTGGCACAAAAGAGACTGAAATTGCACAAGCCATCAAAGGTTGGACGCGTGAATTTGAAGCGGAACTGGTTTGGGAGCATTTTGGCATTGGACTAGATCATGTTTCGCATCTTGGTTTACAATTTTATACCGGCGATATTTTTGTGGAATATCCCGATCCCGATCGCGATGTGAAACCAATTCTGGATTTACTCGAAAAAATTCGTCCAAACATCGTATCATTGGCTTTAGACCCCGAAGGAAGTGGACCCGACACGCATTTCAAAACCCTGATTGCCATCTCTACTGCATTGGAAAAATACGTGGAGAAATATCAGATTCCGGACTTGAAAATCTGGGGATACCGAAATATCTGGTCAAAATTCCACATCAGCGATGTCAGTATGATTGTTCCGGTTTCATTAAACTCATTTGCCGTGCTAAGCAGCATGTTCAATAACTGTTTTGTAAGCCAGAAATCGGCCTCGTTTCCAAGTTACGAATATGAAGGGCCGTTTAGCGACTTGGCTCAACGAATTTGGGTGGAACAACATCATCAGTTGACAATGCTTTTTGGTCGTGACTTCTTTTACGACAGTAAATTACCACTGCTAAAACGTTCGTATGGAGCTATTTATATTAAAGAGATGACATACAAAGAGTTCTGTGAAGAAATAGAATTTATCAAAGGCATGATAGATACCAAAAAGGGATTGAAAGAATTGAAGTAAAACCGAATTATGAAGCTAACCGGAAAGAAATTGTTTTTCATGCTGATACTGATTTTCTCGAATAGTATCGGCCTTGTAATTCAGGCACAACCCGCTGTTGTAGACAAAACTGCCTATAACTTTTACATTGTTTCCGATGCAGGCAGAAATGGTTATTACAAACAAAAAATAGTGGCTGCAACCATGGGCGAACTGGCCGAAAGCATTCACTCAAAATTCATTATTGCAAGTGGAGATACATTCCATTACAACGGAGTTCGGAGTACTTCAGATCCTTTGTGGATGACAAATTTTGAGAGTATTTACAGTCAACCGGAATTGTTGGTAGATTGGTATCCGATGTTTGGAAATCATGAATACCGTGGAAATACACAAGCCCTGATTGATTACTCCAAAATTAGTCGCCGGTGGAACATGCCTGCTCATTATTATACATTTACGAAGAAAATTGATAAAGAAAACAGCCTGCGGATTGTGTGCATTGATACTCCGCCTTTTCTGAAAGAATATCAGTCTTTGCCCGAACAATTTCCGGATATTGCCCAACAAGACACTCATAAACAATTGGTTTGGATTGACAGTGTGCTGACCGTTTCGAAAGAAAAATGGACAATTGTGGTAGGTCATCATCCAATTTATTCGGTCGATACGCATCATGGAAATACGCAGGAATTGATTGATCAATTGGATCCGATTCTTCGCAAGCATCATGTCGATTTCTATTTTGCGGGACATATCCACAGTGCCCAGCATATTCAAAAAACAGGAATGGATTATATCGTCAGTGCATCGGCGTCGTTGGGTGCTCCAGCAACCTATGGACCTGATACTAAGTATGAAAATTCGGCTGAAGGTTTCACCATCTGCTCAGTAAAAAGCGGCACCTTTGAGTGTGTTTTCGTGAATGAAAAAGGAGAAGAACTTTATCGATATAAA
>DATFAW010000031.1:0-6258 GCA_035254165.1 Paludibacter sp. | reverse complement strand
GAAAAAGATGGCTTTAAGAGTTTTACCAACAGATAACATCGTTGATATTTTTATGATCTTAGCTGCTGCCAAGATCGTGAAAACTCCCATTGAAATAAGCATTGGCGAGGATGATTTCAAACTGGAAGTATTAAAAAAGGCTCTTGAAAATGAATTTCCTATTCATATTCAAACAGAAAATGAGTTTTTGAATGAAATGTCAAACTACGAGCGGGTTCGTACATGCGGCAACCAGCTTTCCGACGGTTTCTATCGTAAAGCAGCCGTTTTAGGCAAATACGTTGCTATGGACAAACCACTTGTCGAAGGGCGGGTAGAGTTGCTTCATTACGTCAAGGAACAAAGTATTGCTTTTGAATATCACCGGTATGGAAGTATTTCTGAGGAAATCGAATGATATTAGATAATAGAACAGAGAACAGAGAACAGAGACAAAAGACAAAAGACAAAAGACAAAAGACAAAAGAGAAAAGATAAGAGAATCAAGACAATAGTAGTAACTTCTTGTCTTGGCTCTTGATTCTTGATTCTTGATTCTTCTTGCTTCTTTTGTCTTTTGTCTTGGCTCTTGCCTTTAATAAAATATCAAACAAACTGGCGCTCCCACCTGGATTCGCTTGCCTGTATCTGTCAACTTACCGGTCATTATATTGCGTTTAAAAATCACGATATTATCCGTTTTCTGATGACCTACAAAAACATATTGTCCATCGGGCGTAACAGCAAAATTACGAGGTCCATCACCACCCGTAGAAATTTGCTGTTTAAATGTCAACTTACCATCTTTTTCCACAGAGAAGCAAGTAATATCATTGGCTGTACCACGATTAGTTGCATACAGAAAGTTACCGTCAGGCGAAAGATGAATGTCGGCAGCACCGGTTACAATTCCGGTTTTATGAATGAGTGTAGTTTCCTGGATAAGTCTCAGCTTTCCATTTTTCATTCCCAATACCGAAACGGTACCATCAATTTCATGAACCAAATAGAGCTTTTTCCCATCCTTACTAAACGTAGCATGGCGCGGGCCACTGCCTAGCTTAGCAGTTAATGTATCGAATGGAACTAAGATACCGGTTGTTGCCGTTGGGTTATACGTATAAACGGTAACCTTATCCGTTCCCAAATCATTTACCACAACATATTTCTGATCCGGCGAAACAATAACCTGGTGCACATGCGGTTCGCCCTGACGTTCGGCATTTACACTTTTTCCGGTATGCTGAATTACTTGTAAAGCCTCAGTCAAAGACCCATCTGCCTTACGGCCAAAAACAGAAATACTTCCTCCACCGTAATTTGCAGTAAGCACATGATTGGCTGTTGCTGAGATATAACAAGGACCATCACTTTTAGTCAATGATGTATTTAGCAAAGTCAGCTTGCCGCTTTTATTATCAAATTGAAAAGCATTGGCTGAACTTCCATCACTACTTTCACTTACTGAATATACAAATTTTTTATCGGGCGTAACAGCCAAAAAACTTGGATTTGCAACACCCTTTGCTACTGATTTTTGATTAAAGACAGCATTCTTCATATCAATATCATAGGAATAGACACCCTGGCTTTTACCTGAATCGGTGTAAGTTCCAATCAACAAATGATAATTCTGACTTTGAACCGATAAGGTTTGAAATAGAGCAATTAATAAAAGTAAATTTATTGTACGTTTCATCTTTTATGCGTTTTTTGAGTTGGTTTCAAAGGTACATATTTTTCAGGAAATATCTAAATCAAAAACAAAGTCCAAAGAAATAACGTTATTTTCGTAGTCAAATAACAATTAAACAACAAAAAAATGTCAGACAAACACATAATCAGAACAGAATGGAAAGGCGATATGACTTTCGAAGCAGATATAAATGGGTATAAAGTAGTGATGGACGCTCCGGTTGAAAGTGGTGGGCATAATTCAGGTACAGGTCCAAAGCGACTCATGCTGGTAGCTTTAAGCGGTTGCACCGGTATGGACGTGGTTTCCATCCTGAAAAAAATGCGGGTGGATATCGAAAAATGCAACATTGAAGTGCAGGGCGACGTAACCGACGAAAATCCAAAACAATACTTTAAAATGCACGTCATTTATGAGTTCACCGGAAAAAATCTTCCGGTTGACAAGCTCGAAAAAGCAGTGAGAATGTCCGAAGAAACATATTGTGGTGTTGAAGCACTTTATCGGAAGGCCATCGAAGTAACATCTGAAATTCGGATAATAGAATCATAAATAATCAAATGGAAATCAAATACATTTTTCAGAATAACCAAAATTGGATAAAAGAGAAAATAAAAACAGACAAAGACTATTTCAAAAAATTGTCGGTTAGTCATAATCCTGAAATTCTTTACATCGGTTGTTCCGATAGCCGCGTTTCGGCAGAAGAACTGATGGGCGTTCAGCCGGGTGAGGTTTTTGTTCACCGCAACATTGCCAACATGGTTCCCAATACCGATTTAAGCGCCATGTCGGTAATCAATTATGCTGTCAGCCACTTGAAAGTGAAGCACATTGTTGTATGCGGTCATTATTACTGCAACGGTGTAAAATCGGCAATGGAATCGGCAGATTTGGGTATTTTGAATCCATGGTTGCGAAATATAAGGGATGTTTATCGACTTCACAAAACCGAACTAAATGCCATCACCGACGAAGAAGAAAAATATAAACGGCTGGTAGAACTAAACGTTCAGGAACAATGCGTGAACATTATTAAAACTCCAGATGTACAAAAAGCATCTAAAGATAGGTCACTTACGGTGCACGGGTGGGTTTTCGACATTCACAGCGGGCAACTGATCGATCTAAAAATCGATTTCGACAAAATACTGGAAAATATCATGGAGATTTATAAAATCATCTAATATCCTCCCAAAAAAAACAACGAGGGTGTAACTATAAAGTTACACCCTCGTTGTTTTCAAATTATTATTTAGCCATTCGTCCATACAGTTCGGCATACACTTTTTCATACGTTGGTGTTGCAACACCGTGCTTTTTCCCCAGTTTCACTACACTTCCGGTGAGTCCGTGAACTTCCGTATTTTTTCCGGCTTTAAAGTCGCTGTGCATCGATGCTGTGGTTTCAAAAGGCAATTTCTCTAACTGATGAACCACTTTATCGATCACTGTGTGATCTATTTCGGCACCTTCGGCATTGGCTACTGCCAGCAATTCTTCCAATACACTTATTAAAGTTGCTTTCCGTGTTTCATCGGTCAGTAAAGCTCCAAAGCTAACGTCGAAATAAGACGTTAATGAAGCTGTGGCCGAGATAAAGAAAAATTTTGTCCAGATAACATGCATGATGTTTTCGTGATAATACGCATCAATGCCCGCATCTTTCAGCAGCAGTTCAAAGGCAAGCAAACGCTCATTCGTTTGTTTATGCTCGTAACCGAAGTTCAACCGGTGCAAACCGCCTGAGCTTTCCACCACACCCGGTTCATTCAATCGTGCCACAATGTAACAACAGCCCTGCCAAACCTCCGTTCCGGGCAACAGCGTGCGAATCCGATCCGAATTATCAATACCATTCAATAGTGGAAGAATCACCGTTGATACCCCAACCATTGGTTTAATCTGTTCAACCGTGCTATCCAAATCATAACTTTTGGGTGTCATGATTATATAATCTGCCGTTCCAATTTCCGATACGTTATCTGTTGCCAGTGTTGGAAATACCTGAAAAGTTCCTTTTTCTGTAATCAGCGTCAATCCATTTTCCTGCACCTTCCGCAAGTGTGCACCACGTGCCACAAAATAGATTTCAATACTTGGATCGTCAGCATACTTTTTTGCCAGCAATCCGCCATAATACCCGCCTACTCCACCGAGCCCTACAATTACTATCTTTGTTTTCATATCATTTTATCCTTAAAAAACTGTGTGCAAAGTTAACTATTTTCCACCGGAAATCCACGAAAACTCCTTAGAACAATACAGGCTTCACGAATTTTCGTCCTGTAGTTCGTCTGAGATGTTCAATTTAGTGTCGCAAAACTGCGGGAAGACATCAGGGATACCGAAAGTGTTCCCGCTGTTTTGCGACAAAGTTGGGAGAACGGAGTTGGGAGTTGGGAGAACGGAGTTCCGACTCCGTTTTTTTCAATTAAAGCGGAGTTCCGACTTCTTTTCATTCAAAACGGAGTTGGAACTCCGTTCTCCCATAAAAAAAACGGACTCACCTCAATGGCAAGTCCGTTTTTTCTTATTTTCAAGTCTCCCCATTTGGGGGAGATTTAGAGGGGGTCTATTCTCCCAACAAAATTTCCAAAATCGTGCAAGCTGCTTTAGCAACCGGACTACCCGGGCCAAAGATTGCTGCTACACCGGCTTTGTAAAGATAATCGTAATCCTGGGCTGGAATAACTCCACCTGCAATTACAATAATATCTTCGCGACCAAGTTTTTTCAATTCTTCCATTACTTGTGGAATCAATGTTTTGTGGCCGGCTGCCAATGAAGAAACACCCATTACGTGAACGTCGTTTTCTACAGCTTGTTTCGCTGCTTCGGCTGGAGTTTGGAACAATGGTCCCATATCCACGTCGAATCCACAATCGGCATAACCGGTAGCTACTACTTTAGCACCACGGTCGTGACCATCCTGACCCATTTTAGCAATCATGATACGAGGACGACGACCTTCTTTTTTGGCAAATTTCTCTGTCAATTCGCAAGCTTTAATGAAAGCTGCATCGTTTTTAGTTTCTGATGAGTACACGCCTGAAATTGTTCTGATTGTTGCTTTATAACGACCTGCAACTGCTTCGCAGGCATCGGATATTTCACCTAAAGAAGCACGAACGCGAGCGGCTTCAACGGCAAGTTCTAGCAAGTTACCGTTTCCGGTTTTAGCACATTCGGTAATGGCAGCCAACGCTTTTTGAACATCAGCTTCATTGCGGTTAGCACGAAGTTCTTTCAAACGTTCAATTTGCTGAACACGAACCGCTGTGTTATCCACTTCCAAAATATCAATTGGATCTTCTTTTTCCAAACGATATTGGTTTACACCAACAATAATCTGGCTTCCTGAGTCGATACGTGCTTGTGTACGAGCCGAAGCTTCTTCAATACGCATTTTGGGAATACCGGTTTCGATAGCCGCAGCCATACCACCCAATTTTTCAACTTCTTCGATCAACGCCCAGGCTTTTTCAGCCAATTCGTTAGTCAACGATTCTACGTAATAAGAACCAGCCCATGGATCAACTTCCTTGGTGATATTGGTTTCTTGTTGGATATAGATTTGAGTGTTACGTGCAATACGAGCCGAGAAATCAGTTGGCAATGCGATAGCTTCGTCCAATGCATTGGTGTGAAGTGATTGTGTGTGGCCAAGGGCCGCAGCCATAGCTTCAACACAAGTACGACCCACATTGTTGAATGGATCTTGCTCTGTCAACGACCAACCTGAAGTTTGCGAGTGTGTACGCAATGCCAACGATTTTGGGTTTTTAGGGTTGAATTGTTTTACGATTTTGGCCCACAACATACGTGCAGCACGCATTTTGGCAATTTCCATAAAGTGATTGGTACCGATAGCCCAGAAGAATGACAAACGTGGAGCGAACGAATCGATATCCATACCTGCATTTACTCCGGCACGTAAGTATTCCAAACCATCAGCCAATGTGTAAGCTAACTCAATATCGGCAGTTGCACCTGCTTCCTGCATGTGGTAACCTGAGATAGAAATAGAGTTGAACTTAGGCATTTTTTTCGAAGTAAATTCGAAAATATCAGCGATTATTTTCATCGAGAATTTAGGTGGGTAAATGTAAGTATTACGTACCATAAATTCTTTCAAAATATCATTTTGGATAGTTCCGGCCATTTCTTCCAGTTTTGCACCTTGCTCCAAACCTGCATTGATATAAAATGCAAGAATAGGAAGTACAGCACCATTCATGGTCATAGAAACCGACATTTTATTTAATGGAATACCATCAAACAAAACTTTCATATCTTCGATAGAGCAAATAGATACACCTGCTTTACCAACGTCACCAACCACACGTTCGTGATCAGCATCGTAACCACGGTGTGTTGCTAAGTCGAATGCTACCGAAAGTCCTTTCTGACCTGCAGCCAGGTTACGACGATAAAATGCATTTGATTCTTCAGCAGTAGAGAAACCTGCGTATTGACGGATTGTCCATGGTTGCATGGCGTACATTACGCTATAAGGTCCACGCAAATAAGGTGGAAGTCCTGCAGCATAATTCAAATGTTCCATTCCTTCCAAATCGTCT
>DATFAW010000030.1:0-3156 GCA_035254165.1 Paludibacter sp. | reverse complement strand
ACCACTAAAAAAAATTACACCCCAATGTAAATAGGCATATTTATTAATTGACCGTTTTGTTTCCTTTAAAAATAATTTAATTGGCATGATTTGTATTTATTATTTGATTTCATTGCGGCCATTCAGAACCGGCAGATTTCTAATTTATTTGATTCTTTTATAAGTTTGTATTTTACAATGTTCTTGTTCTGTATAGGAAAAACTCAGTGACTTATAAACTTAATATTTCCTTTGTGGCTATTTCAGCAGCATGTCCGTTACCGTACAAGTCAAGACTGAAATCGGATTTCTTTTTCGTAAATGCCCGATATGTTTCAACTAGTTTATTGCTATCACTTCCTACAAGTGTATTATACCCATTTTCAACTAATTCCACCCATTCAGTTTGTTCGCGTAATGTTATACAGTTCTTTCCAAAGAAAAATGCCTCTTTTTGAATTCCTCCACTATCAGTGATTACGAGCTCACAATTTTTCAATAACGTGATCATGTCAAAATAGCCAACCGGATCAATGATTATGAAATTGGGGAACATGTATTGCTGAGCCAGGATATCTCTTGTCCGGGGATGAAGTGGAACGACCACGGGCATTTGACTGTGAATATTATTTAATCCAGCAATAATACTTTGCAGCTTTTCGGGCGAATCTATGTTTTCTTGCCTGTGTATAGTTGCCAAAATAAACTTTTTGACTCCAATGCGGCTCAAAATATCCGATTTCAATAGTGCTTTGTCAGCATAATATAAAGCAGCGTCTTTCATTACATCTCCACAGTTGGAAATTTTCACAGGCAGTCGATCAAATCCTTCATTTTTCAGGTTATTTACAGCTGCATCAGTCGGGCATAAAAGAAGATTGGAAATCCGGTCAGTGAGTATCCGATTAATTTCTTCGGGCATAGCCATATTAAACGAACGCAAACCGGCTTCCAGATGAATAACCGGAATGTGTAATTTGGCAGCTGCCAGCGCACCGGCTAGTGTCGAATTAGTGTCGCCATAAACCAAAACTCCATCTGGTTTTTCTATATTCAATATTTTTTCGATTTCTTCTAGCATTCGCCCGGTCATAGTACCGTGCGATAGACTATGAATCTCAAGTTGATATGTTGGTTTTGGAATCTCCATTTCCCTGAAAAAAATATCCGACATATTGGTGTCAAAGTGCTGTCCTGTGTGAATGATTAATTCATTTACACCAAGCAATTTAAATTGACGGCTCAACATTGCAGCTTTGATAAACTGTGGCCGGGCACCAATGACGGTTATAATTTTTTTCATAAAGAGTTCAGTAAGGCTGCCAATTCTCCGGTGAGTGAGCGACGCGAAAAGCGTACAACAGACTCAGTTTGAACTGTTAATGTTTTACTTTTATAACTTGCGTAATAATCCAGAATTACTTTCTTCGTAGCTTCGATATCCGAAAAACCTACCATGGCACCTGCTCCGGTATCTTGAAGTACGCGAGCCGCATCACCGTCCGTTGGACCAACGGCTAAAATTGGACGTTTTGAGGCTAAATATTCATAGAATTTTCCTGTGAGAATTCCATTCGCATTTGGCGATTGATTTATCAATAGAAGTAAAAGTTGCGAAGATTGTTGTTTTGCAATGGCTTCACTGTGTGATAAATAATCTATCTTATTTAATTGACCTTGCAAGTTACATTCTCGGATTGATTCTAACACCGAAAAGTCGACTTTCCCAACAAGTTGAATTTGCAGGTCAGCCTTAAATTCTGCATTCTCAGCACATATCTCACTTAGAACTTTCCATACTGTTTGAGGATTTCGAGCAGCATTCAGTGTCCCAATATGTGAAATGGAAAACTTTTCGTCCAAGGGAACTTCAATTTGCTGAACATCGGATTCGTCGTAACCATTGGATATAACTTGAATTCGTTTCGGTTTCATTAATACAAATTCATTCTTCCAACCTTCAGATACTGTCACCATACTATCGGCAGTACGAATTACTTTTTTCTCTAAGCGGCGATGTATCTTATCCGCTAACCAATTCAGATTTAATTCTTTGTAGAAGTCGATGTTTGTCCATGGATCGCGAAAGTCGGCTAGCCAAGGCAAATCAGGCATGTTCTTTTTCAAGCCTAAACCAATTAAATGCATAGAATGTGGTGGCCCCGTTGTTATCACTGCATCAACCGGATTTTCCTTTAAATATTCCGTCAGATACTTTACTGATGGCTTGATCCAAAACCTGCGTGGATCAGGGATTAGGAAGTTCCCACGAATCCATATCGAAAGCTTATCTTTCCACCCTTGCTTCTTGTTTTCAGAAATGAAAGCGGCATTAATAGGTTCGTTTTTCTTTTTGCGCGTAAGTTTCCGGTATACATTATATGGTTCCCAAATAGGCGTTTTTAGAACAGTCAATCCTTCGGGCAGGTCTTTAGCAAACGATTTGTCTATTGATGGAAACTCTGGATTTTCCGGTGTATAAATAATAGGCTCCCAACCGAAATCGCGAAGATATTTAGTGAATTTCAGCCAACGTTGAACTCCGGCACCGCCACTTGGAAACCAATAATAAGTAATTATGAGAACCTTTTTCATGCGTTCGTTTTTATTTTTTAGATAGTTGTCGCATGGAACTCGCAATGAACATGGTCTTTGGTTTAAACGCCTGTTTAAATGCTCGTTTCATATATAATTTATTCAAGGAAATATCATTTTGCACTAATAAGGTAATAACCACAAGTTGAAACAAAGTTTCTAAAATATGGAATCTTCCCTAAGAATGTCGGAAGCCTACGAGGTTTTAGCCCAAACTTAACTTCATAATTGGGATTGATAAGGAATAGGGTTTTCGAAAGGAGCAAGTAATTATTCTTCTCAGATAACCGCTCAAATCGATCTAAGCTAATTCCAGTTTCTTTTATTTCAAGCAGCGCACGTATTTTGCTGTCATTTTCACCAAACAGCCTTAAAACTGCACGATACATTGATGGTGGCAATAAATGAAAATAAGGCAGTCTTGAAAGAAATTTGCTTTCACAAATTTGTTGATGGCCGCCAAATGGATTTTGCCAAGGTGGAAAAGCAAAGAAAATGACAGCATTGGGTGTAACCAAATCTTTTAGTAAAGCTAGGAATTTGTCCTGGTCGTGGATATGCTCAATTACGTCACGGATGATA
>DATFAW010000029.1:0-5696 GCA_035254165.1 Paludibacter sp. | reverse complement strand
TGAACGGTGCACCCTATTATTATTACTTTGGCACTTTCTACATCCCCGTCGATAAACAATACGAGGTAGTTGAACCGCCTATCGGAGCCATGGTAGAAACTATTCCGCAGGGATACGAAAAGCTGGACATTGAAGGCCAGACCTATTATATCTCTAACGGAGTGCAATATAAAGCAGTAATGCGAAATAACGAAGTATGGTATCAGGTCATCAAAAACAATAGTCCGATTGTAGCTCCCGCAAATCCTTCGAAGGATATGAACACGGTTCCGCCCTACAACCCGGAAAATAAATAAGCCTCAGAGCCACCGACCTTGCAGCAAGTAAGGTCAACACGATCTATTTTACAGCCGTGGGGTTACAACTCAAAGTTGCAACCCCACTTGTTTTTAATTGGCAGTGCCGGCATTTACTCTGAATGATTATTCCAATTCCGAGCTATCAGACTCAGCTTCTGTAAGTTCCAATAGCTTTACCGATTGAATGGCATTACCTGCAATACCTTTTATCGACGCATGCATATCAATGGTATTGATGGTCACCTTTTCAATCTGTTTTTCACGTTTTTTCCAAATGCTTTGCATGGCTCTTTTCTCGCTTTCAAGATCTACTTTCATTTGTGTGAAGCCTTCCACAATAGCTTCTACCTGCAAGCGGAATGTATTGCCTGTCAGATAATCATAAAGCATATGCATCTTGTCTCCTTTATTTTCCTGCGAACTGACTGCAACACTTATCTGGATGATGGTCTCCCTCAACACAGCACACAGTCCTTTGAATTCCTCGTAATTACAAATCCAAATGCCCTCTTTCAGCCCCATCCGATCCATATCGGCAGGCATCACTTCGGTAACTAACACACCGATATTGGCGCCTTTCACACGTATATCCGCTTTGAACTTTTCTATCCAGCTCGGCTGAAAGTCCTTCGTGCGTTTGCTTTCGTAGTATATCGTTCCACAATTTTGAAGCGTGCGCGTATTCACTATTTGAATACAATCGCCCCCGCGTGCCCCTTTTTTTATTTCCTCTATTGAATCCAGTGGAAACTGCGTAGCCAACCATTCTTCGATAGCCAGCTCCTGAACTTCTCCTTGCAACTGCATGGAACCTTGCTCTTGTTTACGTTTCATTTCTTCGGTCAGCTTCCGCTGGTCTTCCAGCTGTTTTTGAAGTTCTTTGAAACGTAGCTCGTTCCGGTCTTCTTCCTGTTTCCGGATTTTCTCTTTTTCAGCTATCAGTGTTTCGTTCAGGCTCTTTTGTGCTTCGGCTTCGGCCACTTCTTTTAATTCCGATTTTTCCCGCTTTAGCTTTTCTATTTCAGCCCGCGTACGATTCAACTCTTTTACCTGCTCCGATTTTTCATTCAGTTCCTTTTGCAAAGCATTGAACTGTTCCGACTGTTCTTCCTGAAATTTTAGCTTTAACTTTTCTTCTATCGACTTCCGGTCCTCTTTCAACTGTTTCTCCAACCGATCCTGAAAAAGTTCGTTTTCCTGCTTCTTCTTTTGTTCAAACTGCTCTTTGGCTTTATTCAAACTGTCAAACTCCGCATCGAATTTTTTCTTTTCTTCAGCTAACTGAGTCTGGTATTTATGGTTGATCTCATCCTCCAACTGATGAGCCAGAATATTCTGGACATCGATGGAAGTACCACAGTTCGGGCATTTTATCTGGGTATTATTTTTCATAATGGCTTATTTTTTTATTTACTTTATTCCAAGAAATCTTCTTAACATGAAAATAGAAAGCTTTGCTATTAGGTTCAGCAAAGATAAGCTATTTGGCGAACTTAATGACGCGACACTCAACATGAAAAGATCACTCCTTTGAACACTTGCAAAAATAAATTCTTCGTATTGTGTAAAAAAACTCTTTTTTACCTTCCGAAATGAGATCGTTATACAGGGTTCATTTTATTAAACCAGGCAGCAGACGCAAATATAATTTTAAAATAATTGTCCAATTTATATATTTTATTTAAAAAATCACTATATTTGCTCCCGGAGATTCTTGTTTGACATAAACAAATGAATTTGAAGTTATTTAGGTTAAAACAATTAAACAGACCGGTTCGGGAGAATCGGTCTGTTTGCGTTGCAGAATTACCCGGGTGAGGTCAGGTGTTGAATTATAAAAAAAACAGATATTTATCCCTCTGAAATTTATGTTCTGGTTTCCTGAAGGTCTATTTAGTTTTTTGAACATGTGTCCAAAGAATTGAGATATTGGGTGGAGACAGGGCAACAACAATAGACAGTATACAACTGAAAAAACTAAGCAACTGAATGTCACCACAGGGAACTGTCTACTTTATTCCATGTCTTTTGTATTAACTTGGGCATTTGTTCCGGCTGAAAGAAATTCATATCAATGGGTTTATGGATATGCATTTCGATAAGACCGGGAGTAACATTGAGAGAGTTGCGTTTCATTCGTTCAAAACTACCTTTGAGGGTAACCGGCACAATGGGAAGTGACAGGTCGGCCGCTATCTGAAACGCACCACGCTTGAATTTACCCATCTCCCCGGTGTAGGTACGAGTACCTTCGGGAAAAACAACCAGCGAGATGCCATTGCGCAACTGCGCTTCAGCTTTGCGGAGGCTACGTTTAGTAGCAACAGGATCTTTACGGTCGACAAAAACATGCCCGGCCGATTCGCAGGCTTTTCCGACAAAAGGTATTTTACGCAGATCGGCTTTCATCATCCACTTAAAGATATACGGCAGCCAGCCATATACTACAAAAACATCGAAAACACTTTGATGATTGAGCACAAAAACATAAGATTGCTGTTCGTTCAGCACTGCTGTGCCATACACCCGGACCCGAACAAAACAGAGCTTGCAAATAAGGCGTGCCCAGCTCTGAGCCGGATAATAAGCAAGTTTACTATTGGGGGAAATAGGTGATAGAATAATGGTGCAAAGAGCCACCAAGACAGTCACAACCATAATAATAGGATAAGCAACAAGCCATTGGTAGAAACGGAAGAGGATGTATTTTTTCGGTTTCATATGCGCATTATCGGAATAAGGTTACAATAGAATCGAAAAAGAACAAAAAGATGATCATTTTTGATTTTGCGCTACAAAACTACTGAAAATACCGATTGAATCATCGGGTAGAATTAAATCTTCTATAAAATTTCTTCCACTTCTTTATTAAACTTTATTTTCCCCCACTGGCTGACAAATAATCCGACCACCACCACCGAAATTCCAAACCATTTACTGAGGGTAAGTATCTCATCCAAAATAATCCACGACAGGATAGCGGTAAAAACGGGGATCAGGTTGACAAAAACATTCGTACGAGCCACTCCTACCTTGCGTACCGCCCCGGCAAACAAAACAAAGGCGATAACCGAAGCAAAAACCGACAACATAAGCAATGCGATCAGCGATTCACGGCTTACCGTTAGCGTCTGGATGGTGGAATAATCGGTCAGAAAGAAAGTTGGGATAAAAAACACGAGCCCCAACAGGCTCTGATAAAATATCACACTCATGTTGGAATAATAAGTGGGTATTTTGCGTAACACGGTGGCATAGCAGATAGCCGCAAAAACAGCCAAGAAAAGTAACACTACCCCTATCGGATTAGTTTTGACACCTCCATTAGGTTCGTAGATCACAAAAAACACACCGATCAATGAAACAACAATTCCAACAATATTGGCCCATCCAATTCGTTCACGCAAAACTGCAAAGGCCAGCACGGGAGCAAAAAGAGGAATCGTGGAAACAATCACCGATGCAAGGGTCGGCTCCACCATGGTCAAACCATAGGTCTCACCCACATAATACACAAAGGGTTCAAAGAATGCCAGCAAAATAAACCATTTAACATCTTTGCGACGAAGCTGCTGAAACTTTCCGGCTGATTTCAGCACCACAAACAACAGCAAGGAGGCTATAACCAACCGCAATGTAATCAGCGTCATGGGATGAAATGACTGAATGGCCGCCCGCGTCCAGATAAACGAGAAAGACCAAAAAACCATCGACAGCACAATGGCGGTATATAATTTGAATGAGTTGAACAAAACTTAATGATTAATGATAAGCGATTAATGGTAAGCCGTTGGTGCCAACATGAAATCAGGAACGCAGCCTGTAAGGAAACCTGCTCCGGGGTTTGGACCGTTATTTCAGTACTAACTGCTGGTATACACCAGCGGTTAGTACTGTTTAATTCCTCCTGAGCAAATAATCATTAAGGTCCTTAATGAGTTTTATAAGCTAAACAACCTGTATCTGCTAAAAAAATGCTTGGAATTGAAAAACTTTCGAACCTTATAAACTTTACAAACTCATTTTTATTGAATTATTTGCTTCATATCCGCATGAATGGTTTCCCATACTTCGTTGGACATTTTGGCTCCCAATACTTCCACCACATTGCCCGAAACCAATGATCCGATTTTTCCGCACACTTCGAGCGAATAATTGCTGGCCAGGCCGAACAGGAAACCAGCAGCATACAAATCGCCGGCACCAGTGGTATCGATACAATTAGCCAGACGCGGCTTCACCTGTACTTTCTCAGCTTTCGATTTTATCATCGAACCATCTTTGCCCACTTTTACAATGGCTATTTCGCAGTGTTCGGATATCACATTTAATGCCTCTTCGGGTTCGCGGCCTGTATAAGCACGGGCTTCTTCTTCGTTAGCAAAAACAATATCCACATATTCACGTACAATTTCATGCAAGAAGTCCAGATTGGCTTCCACCACATTGTAACTGGCAAGGTCGATCGAAACTTTCAGCCCTTCTTGCTTGGCAAGTCTGACCGCTGTACGAATCAAATCGTGGTTCTGCACCAGATAGCCTTCGATATGAAAAATATCATAACCGATAAACATTTCGGGTTTCAAATCGGAAGCTTCAAGCTCACAAGCCGCACCCAGATAGGTACAAAGTGTGCGTTCGCTATCAGGCGACACCAGCACGGTACAATGGCCCGAAGGTGTTTCGCTCAACAAGAGGTGAGGTTGCACACCGTTGCTGATAGAATCGTTGGTAAAAAACAATCCAATATCATCTTTCCCGATTTTTCCGACAAACCCGGCATTCATGCCCAAGCGGGTAATACCATTAATAGTGTTGGAAGCCGAGCCTCCGGTAGCCATTTTCTTCGCATAATTAGTCACCGAAGCGCTGATTTCTTCCGATCTTTCGGTATTTATCAACTGCATTCCACCTTTTAGCAAATTCAGGGAAGATAAAACCTCATCACTGTCTATTTGCAATAAAATGTCTGTCAGGGCATTACCCATTCCCAGTATTTTTCTCATAAATTAATCCTTATTTTTTGTACAAAGATATTGCATATTTCAGGAAAAGCCATTACTTTTGCAGCGCATTTGACAAAAAAATATGCAATCTAAATTCTTCCTTAGCTCAGTCGGTTAGAGCATCTGACTGTTAATCAGAGGGTCCTTGGTTCAAGTCCAAGAGGGAGAGCAAAAGAGTCGTAGTGATACGGCTCTTTTCTTTTTCGCACAAAGAAGCAGAAATACCGGAAACAAGGCATTTTGAACGAATTCTTTTGCGTTTGCTATTGCACGATTGCAAAAAAACCATTACTTTTGCAATGCATTTGAAAAAACATGCACAACCAAATTCTTCCTTAGCTCAGTCGGTTAGAGCATCTGACTGTTAATCAGAGGGTCCTTGGTTCAAGTC